>JALVUB010000266.1 GCA_027023915.1 Sedimenticola sp. | reverse complement strand
CTCTTGCCGCTGCCGGAGAGGCCGAAAGTGATGTAGAGCACCGGCCTGTCCCGCTTCTCGAAGCAGGACTCGGCGTAGGCCAGGTAAGCCAGGAACTCCTGTTCGAGGGCGGTATCCCGCCGCTCCTGCTGGGCCAGGCGGATGGCCGCCACCTTGGCCCGCACCATGGCGCGGTAGGCCTTGTAGAAGTCGAGCAGCGCCACCGCCTGGTAGTCTCCCAGCCGTTCCAGGTAGCCGTTGAGAAAGCGCCAGGCGAAGGGCGTCATGCCCCGCCGCTCCAGGTCCATGAGCAGGAAGGCGATGTCGTTGGCGGTGTCGATCCAGCGCAGGGCGGGGTTGAACTCGATGCCGTCGAAAACTTCCACCTGTCCCTCCACCAGGGCGATGTTTCCCAGGTGCATGTCGCCGTGGCACTCGCGGATGAACCCGGCCCGCCGGCGCTCCTCGAGTAGCGGCACCAGCCGCTCGTAGCGCGCCCGGGCCCGCTGCTCCAGCCGTTCGAGCCGCCCCGCCTCTTCCGGGAAGCACCCCAGGCCGGCGATCTGGCGGAAGTTCTGCTCCATGGGCGCCCACACCTGCGCCGGCCGCCCCCAGTCACTCTCCTGGGGCGCGGGCGGCAACGAGGCGTGGAAGCCGGCCACGCGCCGCGCCAGGGCGTCCACCAGTTGGTCGTCGAGGGCCAGCCGGTCGAAGCGCTGCTCCTGCCCGAAGCGGCGCATCTTGACCGCGTACTCCACCGCTTCGCCCTCCCCCTCCACGCGGTAGCACCCCGCGGGGTCGCGCACGATGGGCACCACCTCGAGGTAGAGCCCGGGCGCCATGCGGCTGTTCAGGCGCAGTTCCTCCCGGCAGTAGAAACGCCGCTTCTCCAGGGTGGAGAAATCGAGAAAGCCCAGGTCGAGGGCCTTTTTCACCTTGTAGGCGAAGCCGTCCACCAGGAAGAGGTGGGAGATGTGGGTCTCCAGGTGGACCACCTCCTCCACCGCCACGGGCCAGGCGGCGGGCCGTTTGAGGGACTCGATCAGTTCATCCATAGGTTCCACCACAGGAAATCATGGGGAGTGCTATAATCCGCCGCCATCATACCGCTGTAATGCAACGCAGAAGACCCAGATGGCGAAAGAAGACGTAATCGAAATGGAAGGGGTGGTGAAGGAGACCCTCCCCAACACCATGTTCCGGGTGGAGCTGGACAACGGCCATGTCATCACCGCCCACATCTCCGGCAAGATGCGCAAGCACTACATCCGCATACTCACCGGCGACCGGGTGAAGGTGGAGATGACCCCCTACGACCTCACCAAGGGCCGCATCGTCTACCGCGAGCGCTGACCGCGCCCCCACGCCGGCATCCGGCCTCCCTTTCCTCCTTTCCCTTTCTCCCACACGAAAAAGCCGAAAGCCCGTGGTGGCGGACTTTCGGCCCGTGGGTCGGGCTTCAGCCCGACCCACGCTGCGGTATTCGCGGCGGGGACGCCGCCCCTGCAAACCCCCTCGCCCCTCTCCCGCCAGCGGGAGAGGGGCGTGGCCGTCAATTGTTCTGGATGACGATGTTGGGGAACTTGGCGGCGTAGCTCTTGGCCTGGAGGGCCAGCTTGGCGGCCGCCTTGCGGGCGATGTCGCGGTAGATCTGGGCAATGCGCGAGTCGGGCTCGGCCACCACCGTGGGCTTGCCGCTGTCGGTCTCCTCGCGGATGCGGATGTCCAGCGGCAGGGCGCCGAGGAAGTCCACGCCGTACTGCTCCGACATGCTCTTGCCGCCCCCCTCGCCGAAGATGTGCTCCTCGTGGCCGCACTTGGAGCAGATGTGGATGGACATGTTCTCCACGATGCCCAGCACCGGCACCTCCACCTTCTCGAACATCTTGAAGCCCTTGCGGGCGTCCAGCAGGGCGATGTCCTGGGGCGTGGTGACGATGATGGCGCCGGAGACCGGCACCTTCTGCGCCAGGGTGAGCTGGGTGTCGCCGGTGCCCGGCGGCAGGTCGATCACCAGGTAGTCCAGGTCGGACCAGTTGGTGTCGTTGAGGAGCTGCTCCAGGGCCTGGGTGACCATGGGGCCGCGCCAGATCATGGGAGTCTCCTCGTCGATGAGGAAGCCGATGGACATGGCCTGAAGGTGGTAGCTGTTCATGGGCTCCAGGGTCTGGCCGTCCTTCGACTCGGGCTGGCCGGAGATGCCAAGCATGCGCGGCTGGGAGGGGCCGTAGATATCCGCGTCGAGGATACCCACGTTGGCGCCTTCCTGGGAGAGGGCCAGGGCCAGGTTGACGGCGGTGGTGGACTTGCCCACGCCCCCCTTGCCGGAGGCCACGGCGATGATGTTCTTGATGTTGTCGATGGGCTTGAGGGACTTCTGCACCGAGTGGGCGACGATCTCCCAGCTCAGATCCACCTCGCAGTCGGTGACACCCTCCACTTTTTTGACGGTATCGCAGATGGCCTTTTTCAGCTCATCGGCGAAGCCCTTGGCGGGGAAGCCCAGCACCACCTTGAGCTTCACCTTGCCGCCCTCGATCTGGATATCCTTCACCGTCCTGGCGCTGACGAGATCCTTCTCCATGTGGGGCTCGATGTATCCCTTGAGCGCCTCTTCGATCTGTTCACGGGTCACTTCGGACATCTTCTCTCTCCTGCCTGTCGTGGCAATGGGAAACCGTTAGGATGGGCGCGATTCTACACCATCGCCCGGGCTAATCCCAAGCAAAACACTCAGGTATTATCCCCGCTTGCTGTGAGATAATGACGAGTCTTTGTAGGTCGGTCTTCAGCCCGACATAGAATCGTCTAAAGCGTTTGGTAGCCGGTGGCTGAACCTCTTGGCGGGACCTCGGAGGCAGGATGCCGACGTGGAGCCTACAGGGATGTATTCACGGCATTCCCGCCAAGAGGTTCAGCCACCGGCGCCGCGAAAGCGCTTTCGGATGGGATCGTTTTGTCGGGCTGAAGCCCGACCTACGCCAAAATCATCGACAAACCCGACCAAAACCATGCGAAAGATCCTCGTCACCAGCGCCCTCCCCTACGCCAACGCCCCCCTTCACATCGGCCACATCGTGGAGTACACCCAGACCGACATCTGGGCCCGGTTCCAGAAGATGCGCGGCAACCTCTGCTGGTACATCTGCGCCGACGACGCCCACGGCACCCCCATCATGCTCCACGCGCGGCAGAAAGGAATCTCTCCCGAGGAGCTGATCCGCCAGATGTCCGAGGAGCACCAGGCCGACTTCCGCGACTTTCGCATCGGCTTCGACAACTACCACAGCACCCACTCCGGGGAGAACCGCGAGCTGGCGGCGCTGATCTACCAGCGCAACCTCGACGGCGGCCACATCGGGGCGCGCACCATCACCCAGCTCTACGACCCCGAGGAGGGGATCTTCCTGCCCGACCGCTTCATCAAGGGCCAGTGCCCCAAGTGCGGCGCCGAGGACCAGTACGGCGACTCCTGCGAGGCGTGCGGCGCCACCTACGACCCCACCGAGCTGAAGAACCCCTACTCGGTGGTCTCCGGCGCCCAGCCGGTGGAGAAGGAGACCGAGCACCTCTTCTTCCGCCTCCAGGACTTCGAGGAGATGCTCAAGGAGTGGACCCGGAGCGGCCACCTGCAACCCGAGGTGGCCAACAAGCTCGACGAGTGGTTCGAGGCGGGCCTGCGGGAGTGGGACATCTCGCGCGACGCCCCCTATTTCGGCTTCGAGATTCCGGGCCATCCCGGCAAGTATTTCTACGTCTGGCTCGACGCCCCCATCGGCTACATGGCCAGCTTCAAGAACTTCTGCGCCAGGCAGGGGCTCGATTTCGACGAATACTGGGCCAAGGATTCCGACGCCGAGCTCTACCATTTCATCGGCAAGGACATCATCTATTTCCACGCCCTCTTCTGGCCCGCCATGCTCCACGGCGCCGGCTTCCGCAAGCCCACCACCATCCACGCCCACGGCTTCCTCACGGTGAACGGGCAGAAGATGTCCAAGTCCCGCGGCAGCTTCATCAAGGCGCGCACCTACCTGGAGCATCTCGACCCCGAATACCTGCGCTACTACTTCGCCGCCAAGCTCGGCCCCGGCGTGGAGGACATCGACCTCAACCTGGAGGACTTCGTGCAGCGGGTCAATGCCGACCTGGTGGGCAAAGTGGTGAACATCGCCAGCCGCTGCGCCGGCTTCATCACCAAGCGCTTCGGCGGCACCCTCTCGGACGCGCTGGCCGAACCCGCCCTGTTCGATGAGTTCGTGGCCGCCGGCGAGGCCATCGCCGACCACTACGAAAAGCGCGAATACGGCCGCGCGG
>JALVUB010000265.1 GCA_027023915.1 Sedimenticola sp. | reverse complement strand
ATATTCTCCAGGGTACCGGTGAAGACCCGCTGCAGGTGGGTGGTGCCCTGCTGCACCAGGGCAATGGGCATGGTGGCGGGCACGCCATGCTCCTGCAACTTCTCCACGATCACCGGCAGCCCCAGCAGGCCCATGTAGAAGACCACTGTCTGGTGGGGCTGGGCGAGCTGGTGCCAGTTGAGGTTCATGGTGCCGTCCTTGAGGTGGCCGGTGACGAAGGTGACCGACTGGGCGTAGTCCCTGTGGGTGAGGGGGATGCCGGCGTAGCTGGCGCAGCCGGAGGCGGCGGTGATGCCGGGAATCACCTGGAAGGGCACCCCCTCCTCGGCCAGGGTGTCGATCTCCTCGCCGCCGCGACCGAAGATGAAGGGGTCGCCTCCCTTGAGTCGCACCACCCGCTTGCCCTCCTTGGCCAGCTTTGCCAGCAGGGCGTTGATCTCCTCCTGGCGCATGGCGTGGCGGTCGCGCTCCTTGCCCACGTAGATCCGCTCGGCGTCGCGGCGGCACATCTCCAGCACCGGCTTGGCCACCAGGCGGTCGTAGACCACAACATCGGCCTGCTGCATCAGCCGCAGGGCGCGGAAGGTGAGCAGGTCGGGATCGCCCGGTCCGCCCCCCACCAGGTAGACCTCGCCCATGCCGTCCGAGGGGCGGGCCGACGCCAGCTCCTTCTCCAGCACCGCCTCGGCCTCCTCCATCTGCCCCGAGAAGACCCTTTCGGCCACGCTCCCCTGGAGGATGCGATCCCAGAAGCGGCGCCGGTCGTCCACCGAGGGGAGCGCCGCCTTCACCCGCTCGCGGAAGCGGGCGGTGAGTTCCGCCAGCCGGCCGTAACCCGCGGGAATAAGGGACTCAAGACGGCTGCGGATCAGCCGCGCCAGCACCGGCGAGGCGCCGCCGGTGGAGACCGCCGCCACCACCGGCGAGCGGTCGATGATGGAAGGCATGATGAAAGAGCAGTCCTCCGGATCGTCCACCACGTTCACAGGCACATTGGCCTGGCGGGCTCTTTCCGCCACCTGACGGTTGGCTTCGGGATCGTCCGTGGCGGCAATCACAAGAACGTTGCAGGCCGGGTCGGCTTCCTCGTGGCTGCCTTGAACATGGACGATTTCGCTGTTTGCCTCGAGTTGCCGGAGGTCGTCGCAAAGATCGGGCGCAACAACAGTGACAGCGCCGCCGGCCTCACGCAGCAGCCCCACCTTGCGGGCCGCCACCTCGCCGCCGCCCACCACCAGGCAGGGTTTGTTCTTGATGTCGAGAAAGATGGGAAGGTAGTCCATGGGATGCAAGTGCCGCTGTCAGATTATCGTTAGGAGAAGCATAAGCTCTTGTTTTACCGAATAAAAACCCTGCTATCAACAGAGTTTATGCCAGCTCCCGCCATTGAATATATGAGACTATCATAATATACTTTAAGAATTCCCCCTTGCACTTTATTGAGAACCGAATGCAAATCAAGGAGATCGACGTTTCCGAGCTGAAAAACCGCCTGGAGGCGGGCGATGACCTGATGCTCCTCGACATCCGCAGCGAGGCCGAGGTGCGCCAGGGGGTGCTGCCTGGCTCGGAACATCTGCCCATGCACCTGATTCCGCTGAAGATGCAGGATTTGCCCCGGGATCGGGATGTGGTGCTCTATTGCCGTAGTGGCGCCCGTTCCTACCACGCCTGTGCTTACCTGGAGCAACAGGGCGTGCACAACGTCTATAACCTGCGTGGCGGAATCATAGACTGGGCGCGACATGGATATGAGATCGCTCACCCCGTGGGGGTGTGACCTTTCCACCCGGTGCTTGCCTTTTCAAGAAAGTTGGAATATAAGGTGGCACTTTATAACAACCCTACTGACACTGGAGAGAATAGCCATGGCTGATTTCGACGAAGAACTGGACGCAAGCGGTCTGAACTGCCCCCTGCCCATCCTGCGGGCCAAGAAAGCGCTGGCGGGCCTGGAGTCCGGCAAGGTGCTGCACATCATCGCCACCGACCCCGGTTCGGTGAAGGACTTCGAAGCCTTCTCCAAGCAGACCGGCAACGAGCTGATCGAATCCAAGGAAGAGGGCGGCAAGTTCCACTTCCTGATCCGCAAGGCCTGAGGCGGTAGCGCCGATTCCTCTAACCTCTTGATCTGAGAGGAGCAAGACAATGGAACAGAAAAAGCTGGCGATCATTGCCACCAAGGGTTCCCTCGACTGGGCCTACCCGCCTTTCATTCTCGGTTCCACCGCGGCCGCGCTCGGTTATGAAGTGGAGATCTTCTTCACCTTCTACGGCCTGCAACTGCTGAAGAAGAACCTCGACCTCAAGGTGACTCCTCTCGGCAACCCGGGCATGCCCATGCCGGGCGGCATGGAAAAGTGGATGCCGGTGCTGGTCACCGCCCTGCCGGGCATGGAGGCCATCATGACCTCCATGATGAAGAAGCAGATGGCCTCCAAGGGCGTGGCCAGTATCGAAGAGCTGCGTGAGCTCTGCCAGGAAGCAGATGTGCGCTTCATCGCCTGCAACATGACGGTGGAACTGTTCGACATGCAGCCCTCCGACTTCATCGACGGCATCGAACTGGCGGGTGCCGCCCGCTTCTTCGAGTTTGCCGGCGAAGCGGATATCTGCATGTACATTTAGTGCATCTCGCGTCCATTGAAACGGAAAGCCGCCCCACGGGCGGCTTTCTTGTTTGCGGCGCAGTGAGCTCTGATAAAGCCAAGGATGGGTTTTATCAGAGCCTCCTTAGAAATTAACTTTCAACTGGGCGCTGAGGATGTCCACGCCCAGTTTGTAGTTGCCAACCAGTTGGTGACTGGTGCCAACCTCGGCAATGTTCACCTTGGCGTCCTTCACGAAAAGGTGGGCATAGCCAACGTCCAGGGCCATGGTATTGGAGAAGTGGTAACCCACGCCCAACGCCAGCCAGGTGCGGTTGTTGTCTGGAATCCGGGGCGTGCGGTCGCTGTCGTTGCGGATGGGGGCCTCGTCGTAAGCCACGCCGCCACGGAAGGTCCAGGTCTGGTTGGGCCGGTAGATGGCGCCCAGCGAGTAACGCGCGGTGTTCTTCCAGTGTTCCGGCTGCACTGTGGCTGGCTGGTTGGGGTTGGAGTAGGTGATCCGCAGCTGATCGAACCTGCTCCAGCGGGTCCAGGTAATGTCCGCCAGCAGGGTCCACTGGTCACTGAAAGCGTGAGCCAGGCTGAAGGAGAACGTCTCGGGCAGGTCGATGCTGGCCGCGGCGTTGGTATCGGTGAACAGCGGCAGGCCGGCATTGATGATGTTTTGGAAGTTGGCGGGAACAGTGAAATGGGCGCGACCGTCCAGATCCTGATTCACCATGGAACGGTAAGCCAGGCCCACCCGGGTGCCCTTCCTGAATTCCCATATGGCGCCCAGATTAAGGCCCCAGCCCCAGCTGTCGCCGGTGACATTGGCCTCGCCATCGGCGCCGAAAGCGGTTGTCACGCCGGCGGCCGCACAGCTTGTACCCAATGCCGCCAGTATGCCCCTGGCTTGCAGCCCTTGGCAGACGGTGAAGAAGTCAACCGCATTGGACAAGGTGGCTTCGATGTACTGAACATTGAGTCCAATTCCCAAAGAGAGCTGGTCGCTCGCTTTCCAGGCAATACTGGGGTTGAAATTGACTGTCTTGATGTTCGATTCCAGTGCGTGGTAGCGCCCCACCCAGCCACTGTCGTATTTGGTGGCCAGGCCAAAGGGGGCGTTGATGCCAAGACCAACAAAAACCGTATCGTTTACCTGATGACTGAGATAGATGTTGGGCACGACCTTGTTGACGCCGCCCTTGGAATTACCGCCAGTCAAGGTTCCTGGGGCGGGCACGCCACCAGTGAACAGGGGGTTCACGTAAGAGCCACTGTTGCTGAAGTCGGCCTTGGGCATGATGAGGTGGCCGGCCACCACCAGCTGGGTGCCCGGCAGATAGGTCATGCCGGCGGGGTTGAAGTAGATGGTGGATGCGTCCTCGGCCACGGCGGCCGCGCCGGCAAAAGCGTTGCCCAGGCCGCTGGCGCTCTGTTCGGTGATGGCAAAGCCTGATGCGGATGCCTGGAAGGCGGCGCCGCTGGCCAGGGCGGCCATGGTGGCGGCGAGAACATTGCGGATTTGTTTTGTGGACATACTGCGGATTCTCCCCAAGGTGGTGAAAGGTTGACCAGTTACCGCTTGGCCTCGACAAGGCCTGGGATGGCTTATTCCAAGGGACGGTCTGAAAAATTCAGGCCTTCCTCCGGCACAAGGATGTGCCGGCAAAATCAATGGCCCCAAGCCATTGATTTTGGAGCAAGCCGCAAACCGCGTTTGCGGCGCGGCGAGCGTTGATAAAGCCATGGAAGGCTTTTATCAGCGCTTCCCAAGAG
>JALVUB010000264.1 GCA_027023915.1 Sedimenticola sp. | reverse complement strand
TTGGGCCTTGACCTGAGGGGCGGCATTCATGTGCTCATCGACGTGGACATGGACGCGGCCCTGCGTGCAAAGCTGGAGGCCTACACCGGCGATGTCCGCGCGATTCTGCGCAAGCATCACGTCCGTTATCTCACGGTGAAGACGGTGCAGGGCAAGCAACTGGGCGTGGAGGTCCGGTTTAAGGACGAGGCTACCCGCGACAAAGGGTTGGACGTGTTGGGCGAGGAGTTCCGCAACCTGGGGGTGGAAGCCGTGGATCACGACGGCAACCACTATGTGCGGCTGACCATGACGCCGGCGGAAGTGCGCGCCACCAAGCGGTTTGCGCTGCAACAGAACATCACCACCATCCGCAACCGGGTCAACGCGCTCGGCGTGGCGGAGCCGCTGGTGCAGCAACAGGGTGAGCGGCGCATTGTGGTGGAACTGCCAGGTGTTCAAGATCCTACCCAGGTGAAAAACGTGCTCGGCGCCACCGCCACTTTGGAATACCGGCTGGTGGACACCGATCACGATCCGCTGGAGGCCCAGCGCACCGGCAAGATTCCGCCCGGTTCGCGGCTCTATAAAGTGCGTGAGGATGGCCGCCCCATTCTGCTCAAGAAGCGGGTGATCGTCACCGGCGACCAGATCACCGATGCCGCCTCTGGCTTCGACAACCGTACCGGCAGCCCCATGGTGAGCGTTTCTCTCGACAGCAAGGGTGCCCGCCGAATGCGCAACGTCACTACCGAGAACGTGGGCAAGCCGATGGCGGTGGTGTTCAAGGAGACCCGCGTGGTGGGGCGCGACGCCAACGGCAAGCCCGTCAAGCGGCAGGTGGAAGAGGTCATCAGCGTGGCCAACATTCTTGAGCCTTTCGGCCGTCGCTTCCAGACCACCGGTCTGGACAGCCCCCAGGAGGCCCATCAACTTGCCCTGCTGCTGCGCGCCGGCGCCCTGGCGGCACCCATCGCCATCGTCGAGGAGCGCACCATCGGCCCCAGCCTGGGTGCCGACAACATCCGGCAGGGTTTCATCTCGGTGGTCATCGGCCTGGCGTTGGTGCTGGTGTTCATGGTGATCTACTATCGGGTGTTCGGGCTCTTCGCCGACGCCGCGCTGCTGGTCAACCTGGTGCTCATTGTCGCCATCCTGTCGTTGTTGCAGGCCACTCTCACCATGCCCGGCATCGCCGGCATCGTGCTCACCGTGGGCATGGCGGTGGATGCAAACGTGCTCATCTACGAGCGCATCCGCGAGGAGCTACGCCTGGGCAGCACGCCCCAGGCGGCCATCCATGCCGGTTATGAAAAGGCCTTCAGTACCATCATGGACGCCAACATCACCACCCTCATCGCCGCCGTGGTGCTCTTCTCCATCGGCAGTGGGCCGGTGAAGGGTTTTGCCGTCACCTTGGCCATTGGCATCATCACCTCCATGTTCACCGCCATCGTTGGCACCCGCGCGCTGGTGAACCTGGTCTATGGCGGCAAGCGAATAAAGAAACTCTCCATCTGAGGGAGACAGGCACATGCGAAAACTGCTCACCACCAACCGCGAAATCAATTTTCTGGGCCAGCGCAAGTTGGCGATGGCGCTTTCCGGCGCGCTCATCGTCATTTCGCTGATCTCCTTGATGCTGCGCGGTCTGGCTTTTGGTATCGATTTCACCGGCGGCACCCTCATCGAAGTGGGCTACGAACAGGCGGTGCCACTGGATCAGGTGCGCAAGGTGCTTGCCGATGACGGTTTCAAAGAGGCCAAGGTGCAGCAGTTCGGCACGCCCAAGGATCTGCTCATCCGTCTGGCGCCCCGAAAAGGGGTAAAAAGCTCGGAGCTGAGCGAAAAGGTCTATGCCGCCCTGAGCAAGGCGGCCAAGGGCAAGGTGGAGCTGCGGCGGGTGGAGTTTGTGGGCCCTCAGGTTGGTGATGAGCTGACAGAGGACGGCGCCCTGGCGGTGCTGGTCTCCCTGCTGGCGATTCTCATGTATGTGGCGGTACGGTTTGAATGGCGCTTTGCCGTGGGATCAGTGGTGGCGCTGGCCCACGACGTGACCATCACCCTGGGGTTCTTTTCGGTTACCGGGCTGGAATTCGACCTGACGGTGCTGGCGGCGGTGCTGGCGGTAATCGGTTACTCGCTGAACGATACCATCGTGGTCTTTGACCGTATCCGTGAAAATTTCCGCAAGATCCGCAAGGGCAGTCCCGAGGCGGTGATGAACACCTCCATCAACCAGACCCTCTCACGCACCTTGATGACCTCGCTCACCACCCTCCTGGTGTTGGTGGCGCTCTTCTTCCTGGGAGGCGAGAGCATCCACAACTTCTCCCTGGCGCTGATTCTTGGCATCGTGGTGGGCACCTACTCCTCCATCTACGTGGCCAGCGCCGCCGCGCTCATGTTGGGGGTGAGCAAGGCCGATCTCATGCCGGTGCAGAAAGAGGGCGCCCACATCGACGATATGCCGTAGCGGCGGTCTTGCCGACCGCGAGCGGCGTTACGTCAGCGCTTTTGCTGCCACCAGTGATGCACGATGTCGGCTACATTCAGGTCTTCGGGGCCGTTGCGCCAGCTTTGTGACAGTGGAATGTCGGAACTGTCGGGTGGTGGATCCGGCGGATAGACCTGAAAACGGGTGGGCAGCGGCGTGGCGTCTCCCACGGCCAGCACCTCGCCCCGGCTGAGCGAGGCCAGAATGTCCGCCAGATCCGCCTCGCCTTCCGGCATCAGGCCACGCACATAGGCCTGGTCGTCGGGGTTGGTGATGCGCAGACAGAGATAGTTGGAACACTGCGAAAGCACAGTTTCCGACAGCTCGATGGGGCGCTGACTCACCACGCAGAGCGCCACCCCATATTTCCGACCCTCCTTGGCGATCCGTTCCATCGCCCTGCGGGTGGCGGTGAGGGCTTCGTCGCCTTCCCGTGGCAGATACTGGTGAGCCTCCTCGCACACCAGAAGGATAGGGAACTCCCGCCGTCTGGGGTTCCAGTAGTTGAATTCGAAGGCCAGGCGGGCGATCTGCGAGGAGACCACCGGACGCACGTCCGATGGAATGGAACTGAGGTCGATGATGGTGATCTGCCTCTTTGGCTTGCCCAGTCCGATGAAATCGCGCAACAGCCCTTCCAGGTGCTCCGACCGGGTGCGCTTACTTGGCTTCAGCAGAAAATCATAACGGGTGTCGTTGTACATCGACTGAAAACGCACCAGAAAGTTGTTGAAAGCACCGTAGAGCGCGCCCTTGGTTTTTCCGAAGTCCAGTTGCTGCTCGTTGGCCTTCTTGAAGTAGAGATAGAGCTCTTTCAGCGAGAAATAGACCGGCGAGTCCACCGACAACTGTTCCAGCTCAAGATGCGTATTGGCCTTTTTCCGTAGCGAATAGAGCACGTCGCGCAGATAGGCGATTTGCAGTGTGGCCGTGGGATCGGTCTTGTCCACCAGAAAATCCACCAGCTCGGCATAGGTGAGCAGCCAATAAGGGATCTCCAGCTCACGGACATCCAGATGGCGCGCCACCGATTCCGGGAAAGGGCTGTGGAGATTGCCTTCTTCATCGCGCCAGCCATACTCCCCGTGCAGGTCGAGAAGCACCACATGGGCGTTGGGCATGGTCTGCAACGTGCGTTGCAACAAGCTGGTCACCGTCCACGACTTGCCCGCGCCCGACTGGCCCAGAATGGCCAGATGACGGGTGAACAGAGAATTAGGGTCCAGATAGACATCGATATCCCCGTTGCTCAACCGGCCCAGCGCCAGCTCCTCGCGGTGGAAGCGGTCGAACATCAGGGCCAGTTGTTGCTTGCTCACCAGATGCACTTCAGACCCGGTGACCGGAAAGGTTTTAACGCCCCGCTCGAAAGCGCCCTCGATGGTGATATGCCCAAGCGGCAGCAGCGCCAGATAGCGTTGTCGGACCTTGGTATTGGTGCCACCAGAGGCAACGGGGTGGTTGTTTTGTTCCATTGTGGGCGTTTCCAGGGGTTCTTCCCACATTTTTATCACCTGGCTCAACACCTGCTGGTTGCCGTTGCGAATGAGCAGTTGGCTTCCCAGCCGGCCCACCGCAATGTTTTCGCCTCTCAGCCGCACAACAGGTTGGAATCCCTCCAACTCGTTGAGCAGCGTCGCCACCAGCCGGCCGCCCGACACCTCGGTTATGTAGCCTACAAGGGTATTGCTGCGCTTCATGGCTCTAATGGTTTCCAGAAAATGTACAAGTATAGGGAATCTCGAAAAATTGCCGTCCAGGCAATTTTTCTTCAAGCAAACCGAAAACGCGGTTTTCGGTTTGGCTCATTTTCAATCAACTGCGTGATTGAAAATGGCAGGACTTCCCTGTCCCGCACGGGTACCTCGAAAAATTCGAAATCCCCATGTGAAAAATTCAGG
>JALVUB010000263.1 GCA_027023915.1 Sedimenticola sp. | reverse complement strand
AAGCTTGAGCAGTGCCTGCTGCACCCCCTCGCCGGAGACATCACGGGTGATGGAGGGGTTGTCCGACTTGCGCGAGATCTTGTCGATCTCATCTATATAGACGATGCCGGTCTGCGCCTTTTCGACATCGTAATCGCACTTCTGCAGCAGCTTCTGGATAATGTTCTCCACATCCTCGCCGACGTAGCCCGCCTCGGTGAGGGTGGTGGCGTCGGCAATGGTAAAAGGCACATTGAGCATGCGCGCCAGGGTTTCCGCCAACAGGGTCTTGCCGGAACCGGTGGGACCGATGAGCAGGACGTTGGACTTGGCGATCTCCACGTCATCCTTGCCCATGGGGGCGTCCATCCGCTTGTAGTGGTTGTAAACCGCCACCGAGAGCACCCGCTTGGCCTGTTCCTGGCCGATGACGTAGTTGTCCAGGCCGGCCTTGATCTCGTGAGGCGTGGGCAGGCGGGAACGCTGTTCGTTGCCGCTCTCCTCCATCTCCTCGCGGATGATGTCGTTGCACAGCTCCACGCATTCGTCGCAGACGAATACCGAAGGCCCAGCGATCAACTTGCGCACCTCGTGCTGGCTCTTGCCGCAGAAGGAGCAGTAGAGCAGTTTGCCTTCGTCGCCGTTTTTCCTGTCACTCATGGATCTTGGTTCCTGCTATGGATGACTGGCCGCCGTCCCCGGACGACTTTGTACAATCTCGATAAATAACGACCCATGGGCCGCGTGGCTTTTTTCGGTGGTTCGATTCAATGATATCCGAACCCGTTGCCATGGCAACCCCCGAAAATGCAAGGTGGGTCTCAAGAGCCCGCATTCGCTTACAAGAACGATCGGCCCGGATGGCGGAATCTTTAGCGGCAGGGTTTGCAAGGCATTGAGCCAGCAGAGAAACAGGCCCTTTCCCGCTCTTTATACCCTGTTTTTTGTGCGCTTATTCCGCCCGGGGACGCTCGACCAACACTTCGTCAACCAATCCATAGGATTTGGACTCCTCGGCGCTCATAAAGTTGTCGCGCTCGGTGTCCTCGCCGATTTTTTCCACGGGTTGGCCGGTATGGTGGGAAAGAATCCGGTTGAGCTTTTCACGGATGAGCAGGATTTCACGGGCATGAATCTCGATGTCGGTGGCCTGCCCCTGAAAACCACCAAGAGGCTGGTGGATCATCACCCGCGAGTGTGGCAGGCAGAAGCGCTTGCCCTTGGTGCCCGCCGCCAGCAGCACCGCGCCCATGCTGGCCGCCTGGCCGATGCACATGGTGCTCACCGCCGGGCGGATGAACTGCATGGTGTCGTAGATCGCCAGCCCGGCACTCACCGAACCGCCAGGGGAGTTAATGTAAAGATGGATATCCTTGTCTGGGTTTTCGGACTCGAGGAACAAAAGCTGGGCCACGATGAGATTGGCCATGTGATCCTCAATGGGCCCGACGCAAAAGATGACCCGCTCCTTGAGCAGCCGTGAATAGATGTCGTAGGCCCGTTCACCCCGCGCCGTCTGCTCCACCACCATGGGGATCAGACCGATGTTCATGGGCCCGGTGGCTGAAAAATCACTTTTCATCTTTTTTCTCCGGCTCGACGCCATTGACCAGCTCATCAAAAGTGAGCGGCTCGTTCTCCACCTGCGCCTGTTCCAGCACCCAGTCCACCACCTGATCTTCCAGCACCACGTTCTCCACCGCCCGGCGCGCCTCAGGGTTGTCCTTGTACCACTGGATGATCTCGTCCGGCTCTTCAAAAGTGGCCGCCTGATCGGCAATGGCCTCGTCCACCCGCGCCTGATCGACCTTCATGTCGTTGGCCCGGATGATCTCGTTGACAATGAGACCCAGCTTCACCCGGCGCTCGGCCTGGGGCTCGAAAATGCTGGCGGGCAGATCCACGCTGCTCTGCTGGCCGGCGCGTATCATATCTTCCTGGGTCCGCTCCTTGAGCGACTCGGCCTCGCGCCGCACCACGGCGGCGGGCGCTGTTACATCGTGTTTCTCCAGCAGGGCGTCCATTACCTGATCCTTGGTGCGCGCCTTCAGCTTCTGCTTAAGTTCCCGCTCCATGTTTTCACGCACTTCGGCGCGCAGGCTCTCCTCGGTGCCATCCTCCACGCCCAGGGAGCGGATGAATTCCTCGTCCACCTCGGGCAGTTTGGGCTCGGTCACCGTGTTCACCTTCACCTCGAAGCGGGCGGGCTTGCCGGCAAGATCCTCAACCCCGTAATCGTCGGGGAACTTCAGCTCCAGGGTTCGCTCGTCACCCGCCTTGGCCCCAACGAGACCCTCCTCGAAACCGGGAATCAGAGTACCGGAACCGAGAACCAGATTGACCCCCTCGGCACTGCCTCCCTCGAAAGGTTCATCGTCGATGTAACCCTTGAAATCGATGGTCAGACGATCACCATCCCGGGCCTCGCGGTCAACCTCCACCCACTCGGTGCGCTGCTCGCGCAGCTTCTGGATCATGGCGTCCACGTCGGCGTCGGTCACTTCCGCCCGCGGACGCTTGATCCGCAGATCCGACAGATCAGCGAGGGTCACCTCGGGCATCACCTCAAAACTGGCGGTGTAAACCAGACCACCATCCTCCGCTTCCTCTTTCAACTCGATGCTGGGCTCGCTCACGGGGTCCAACTTCTCCTGAGTAACCGCTTCATAAAAGCTGGACTCGATCAGCTCCCCGTAGGCTTCCTGACGGATCTGGGCACCGAAGCGCTGCCGGACCACCCGCACCGGCACCTTGCCGGGACGGAAGCCATCCATGCGGATGGTGCGCGCCGCCTCCTTGAGCTTCGCATTCACCACCTCGTCCACTTTCTCCGCCGGCAGGGTCACCTGCAGACGCCTGGTCAAGCCCTCGCCTGATTCCACCGTAACTTGCATTTACACGTTCTCCGACAGCTTTTCCGTCAAAAAAGAAATTCAAAACTGGTGCGAAAGGGGAGACTCGAACTCCCACGGGTTGCCCCACTGGAACCTAAATCCAGCGCGTCTACCAATTCCGCCACTTTCGCTCTTTCCAGGCCGACAACCGGCCCGCGGCGAACCCGGGATTATACACGAACACTGGCGGAAGCTTTGGAATCGTGGCCGCCGCGGCTCGCAAACCTTGATCCGCCCTCTCCCGCTCCCTACCATGGGCTTATGAAAAGGTTTTTCCTCCTGCCACTGCTGTTGGCAACCACCGTGGCGGCCGCACAACCGCCCTGGATCTGGCCCTATTACCCACCAAACCCGCCGGGAGCGGCTCCGCAAACCGTTCCAGGCCGGCAAGGTTCCGCCTCCCACTCCCCAAAAAAGGCAAAAGCCGCTCAACAAACACCCCAGGGCTACCGTTACCGCCCCCTGCCGCCCCGGGCCGGCCTGCCGCCGAACAGCAGCGGCTCTCCCGCCAGCAGCTACAGCTATGAATATGTTTCGCCGGATGGCAGCTATCACTACAGTTACCACGTCCATCGTGAAAACGGTCCTTATCCTCAACCAGGCATGCCCCAGGTGCCGTCACCCCAGGACGCCTCGTCAACACCGCCCAGGGTGGACGCCACCATTTCGGAACGTCGCCCCTTGGTGCAGCAGAACCTGATCTACCGTATTCGCATTCACGGCAGCGGCAATCTGCGAGAAGCCTCGCCCGACCTGCCCCAGCTCGACGGCGTGGTTTTCCGCCAGTTGGGAAGGCCCGCCAGTTTCTCTTCCGCCCAGGGCGCGGATGCCGGCCTGGTCACCGAATACACCTACCTGGTGATTCCACTGGTCGCGGGTACCCTGGAGATCCCGCCGCCCAGGGTGTCTGGCCGCTACGCCAACGGTCGCGCCTTCAAAGCCACCGGCAAACGCGGCATCACCCTTTATGTGCAACCGGCGGTTTCCGGCGTCACCCCCTGGCTCCCGCTGTACGATTTGAGAATGGAAGCCCGGATGAGCAACCAACAACACGCCAAAGCGGGCGAACCCATCACCCTGGAGATCACCACCAGCGCGGTGGGCGCCCTGGGAAGCCAGCTCCCCCCGGTGGCCGACCAGTTGAAAAGCGACGATTTCTATATCTATCCCGGAGAGAGCAGCACGACAGGCCGTGTTTCCAGCAATGGGCTCGACCTTATCGGCAGCCGCACCGAACGCTTTACCCTGGTGCCCCGCTATGGCGGCCGGCTCACACTGCCCGCAATCACCATCCAATGGTGGAACCTGCGTACCGGCAAGCCGGCCACCGTCAGCGTGCCCATGCGCCAGCTTCGGGTGGCGGGTCCTGTAAACAAACACCCGGCAGAAGATCATCGGAACGGTGGTTTCGGCGTCTATTTCTGGCTTCCCCTGGGGTTGGCCGCCCTGGTCATGATATTCGCCTGGCTGAAAGTGATTTTTGGCCGCGGCGGCCCTCTGCTGCCACGATTTCCCTCGCTTAAATCATCAGAAAAGCGGAGCGCGCAACTGCTGGCGCCATTGCGAAAAACGGCGCAACATCTTTCGCCACGCCGCCATCTTCACCGCCTGCGAACCTGGATCGGACGCCGCCTGCCGGTGTCATGGAAACTGTGGTACTGCCTGCGGGCGGTGGACCGGGAAAAAGACCCTGCGGCCTGGGAGCACGCCTTGCGGATTCTTGCCGCCAAACACCTGAGCGCCGCGGCCAACGCCAGCCTGAAGGAGCTGGCGACGGTCATTACCGCCTGTCACCCGGGGGCCAACGAACCCGAGGTCAAGCGGCTTCTTGCCGCGCTCGAGAGGCACAACTATGGCAGCCATCCCATCAAAGATTTCGAAGCCTGGAAACGCGCTTTTCAAGCCCAGATCAAACCCAGGCTTTTCCCAATCCGGCTGCGCCGTTGTGACGCGCGCCCCAACACACAAGGGCTGCCACCGCTCAATCCATCTGCTTGAGATACGGCAGAATCGTGGAGGCGTACCAGAAAGGATCGTCAAGCACCTGGGCAACGGCCCGTCCCAAGGATTCCCGTGCTTTTCCGGCCACTTCTCCGCCCTGTCGCAACGACAGGCGCAACAGCACGGCCACCGGCGACGGCAGGGCCCCATCTTCCTGAGCCTCAACCGTGGGCATTCCCGGCAACAGGGGCTGGCTGGCGCCACGCCAACCCTGTGGGCCGTGAAAACGGCGCCAGGCAGCCTCTATCAGGATGGCCGCCAGCGGCGAGTTCTGTTTTCCTTCCAAGGCGGCCTCCTCTGTCAGCCCCCAGGCCACAAAAGCATAGTCTTGCAGGGTGGCGGGAACGGCACCCTCGATCCCTGCCGGCGTGCGCCAGAGATTTTTGCCATCCCAGTGACGCCCCACCAAGACATGTGCGAGGGATTTCGCCGCCAGAGCGAAACGTTGAGCGTCAGGCACCCTGGCCGCGCGGCTGAAAGCCACCAGCAACAGGCCGTTCCAGCCGGCAAGCTGCTTGTCATCCACCGGCAGGACACGCTGGTCGCGCGCCCGCAACAAGCGCTGACGGAACTTTTCCAGCCGGCCCGCCATCCCGCCCGCTGGCAAACCCGCGCGCCGGGCAAGAACCGACGCCGGCTCGCCGGCAAGGGGCAGTGCCTTTTCCCTGCCCTCTTTCCAGGCGACAAAACGCCAATGGCTCAGCACCAGCGGCAGTTCGTCCTCGGTAAACAGCCGCTTCAGCTCTTCCTTGCGCCAAAGGTAATAGCCGCCCTCCACGCCGTTGCCATCCACAGCGGAAAAGCTGGCCACGTAACCCCCCGTCCCGCTCTTCATATGACGCAACACGAAATCTAGGGTGTCGAAAGCCACCCGGCGATAGCCAGGCTGCTTCAGCTTGTCCGCTCCCTCCAGATAGAGGATGGCGAGCAGGGCCTGGCTATAGAGCATTTTTTCGTAATGGGGCCGGGTCCATTGAGGATCAATGGTGTAACGGAAAAAACCACCGCCAAGGTGATCCCGCAGACCACGGCTGGCCATCTGGTCCAGTGTGAGTCGCAAAAAAGCGGCCAGTTTCTTGTTCCCCGATGCCAGTTGCAACAAGGCATCCAGTTGCGGCGCCATGGGAAACTTGGCCTGCTGACCAAATCCGCCGTCCAGCTCGTCCGCCAGTTTGAGCGCGGCGTCGACAAAGGCTTTCCGCAGGGCTGCCGGGTCGATTTTTTCGCCGCCGTTCTTCTCCCCGGCGCGCGTTTGTTGCAGTACCGTCAACGCCTGCCTTGCCAGCTTGGTGACCTCTTCCCGCCGGCTGCTCCAGAGCTTTTGCATCCGCTCCAGCACAATGCGGAACCGATCCGGCGGCAGATAACTCATGCCGGCGATGGGATAGCCTTCCGGGGTGAGAAAGACATTGAGGGGCCAACCGGCACTGCCCCGGGTACGCTGGACGAAATCGATGAGGTGGTCATCAAGGGCGGGGGCCAGCTCACGATCCACCTTTACCGGAATGAACCACTGGTTGAGAAGCCGGGCGATCTCAGGGTTTTTGTAGCTTTCGCGCTGCATCACATGGCACCAGTGGCAGGAGAAATAGCCGCTGGAGATATAGATGGGCTTGCCGGTGCGGCGCGCCAGTTCCAGCACCTCGCGGCCCCAGGAGTGCCAGTGCACCGGATCGTCTGCATGCATCCGCAGATAGGGAGAGGAGCTTTGGGCAAGGGGGCTGGGCGCTTCGGCACGGGCCAGCAGGGGAAGCAGCAGCAAAAGGACGAAAAGCCGCTTCACTCGTCCAGTTCGTCGAGCTGTTGAAGGATGTTGCGGGCGGTGCGGACCTGGGCTTCGTCCCCTTCCGCCAGCACTTCATACAACAAACGGCGCGCGGCATCGAAATCCATCGCCTCGCGCAGCTCGTTGACCCGAACCAGCTTGGCATCCACGGGGTCGAGATCACTCTCTTCCGCCTCGATGCGGTCCAGCTCCTGTTCCATCTCTTCTTCGGTAAGGGGCCGGAAAGCCTCGTCGTCCGCCGCCGGCTCATGTTCTTCCTGCACCGTTTCCTTGGAGTGCTCCTCGTTGCGCACGAAGAAACGGGAAAAGAAGACACCCGCCTCGAACAACAGCCACATGGGCACCGCCAGCAGGGTCTGCGAGATGACATCGGGCGGCGTGAGCAGCATGCCCACCACGAAGACGCCCACCACGATATAGGGGCGCTTGGAAGCCAGTTTCTCCGGCGTTGTCATCCCCATCCAGACCAGAATGATGGTGGCGATGGGAATCTCGAAAGCCAGGCCGAAGGCAAAAAACAGCGTGAGAACGAAATCGAGATATTCGGCGATGTCTGTGGCTACCGCCACGCCTTCGGGCGTGACGCTGGTGAAGAAGCGGAACACCAGCGGAAAGACCACGAAATAGGCAAAGGCGGCCCCCAGGTAGAAGAGCACCACGCTGGAGGCAAGCAACGGCAGGGCCATGCGTCGCTCATGCTGATAGAGCCCCGGCGCCACGAAGGCCCAGAGCTGATAGAGCAGGAAGGGCATGCTGAGAAAGATGGCGGCCACCAGGCTGAGCTTGAAAGGGGTGAGAAAAGGGGAAGCGACCTTGGTGGCGATCATGTGGGTGCCTTCGGGAAGCACCTTCATCAGTGGTTCGGCAACGAAGACATAGATCTCGTTGCTGAAGGGGAAAAGCACCAGAAACGCCAGTGCAACGGCCACCACCGAGCGGAGCAGCCGGTCGCGCAGCTCCAGCAGGTGGGATAGGAAAGGCTGTTCCAGGTCCGCCGGATCGCTGTTCATGGGGTGTGGTCGGTTTTGCCGCTATCGGCTTCTTTTCCCTCTTCGGAGACAGAAACGGTAGTGGCTTTGTCCAGAACGGCGCCGGTCTCCTGCTTTACCTTTTCCAGCGAGGAACGGCCCTGTTCGATAATCTCATGCACCGGTGTGGATTCGGCTTGCTCCTTGAGAATTCGCTTGAGTTCCTCCGCGCGCAGCTCGCGCTCGATGTCGGCCTTCACCGACTGAAGAACACGGCGGCCACGACCGATCCACTTGCCGGCTGTGCGCGCCACCGTGGGCAGGCGCTCCGGGCCGATGACCAGCAGCGCAACCAGGCCCACCATCACCAGCTCGAAGAAGCCGATATCGGCCATGGGGTCAGGAGTTCTCCTTCTCGCGGGTGGCTTCGCCTTCGATCACTTTGTCATTGCCCTTGTCCGCAAGCTTTTCAGGTGCCTTGTTTTCCTCTTCGGACATGGCGTTCTTGAAACCCTTGAAGGCGGCACCCAGATCCGAGCCGAGGTTGCGCAGCCGCTTGGTTCCGAAAAGCAGCAGCACGATGACCAGGATGATGAGCAATTGCCAGATACTGATTCCGCCAAAACCCATGATTCAATCTCCAGGAGTCGTCGATATTTTTGTCATCATAACGCAGGTTCGACGCCGGGAGGGCTTTCTATCGCCCCCGTCTTGCCTTCTCCTCCAACCCGGAAAGGCCGAAACGGCGCTCCAGCTCCTTCAGCACATCCTCCGGCCCCAGGCCCATGTGGGCCAGCAGCACCATCGAATGAAACCAGAGGTCGGCGGTTTCGTAGATCACCTTGCCGGGATCGCCGTCCTTGGCCGCCATCACCGTCTCGGTGGCCTCCTCGCCGATCTTCTTGAGAATGGCATCCAGCCCCTTGTCGTAGAGCTTTGCCACGTAGGAGCTGTCGGGCGATGCCTGCTTGCGTTCCTCCAACACCTTGGACAGTGCTTCCAGAATTTGGTTGCTCACTGCCGCACCTCGATGCCGTGTTCGGCCATGTAGCGCTTGGCCTCGCCCACGCTGTATTCGCCGAAGTGGAAGATGGAAGCGGCCAGCACCGCGTCGGCGCCGCCTTCGGTGATCCCCTCCACCAGGTGTTGCAGGTTGCCCACGCCGCCGGAGGCGATCAGGGGGATGGGCACCGCCTCGGCCACGGCGCGGTTGAGGCGGTTATCGAAGCCGATTTTCGTACCGTCGCGGTCCATGCTGGTGAGGAGAATCTCGCCGGCGCCGTAATCGGCCATCCTGCGCGCCCACTCCACCGCGTCGATGCCGGTGGCCTTGCGTCCGCCGTGGGTGAAGATCTCCCAGCGCGGCGGCTCGCCCTCGCCGTTCACCCGTTTGGCGTCGATGGCCACCACGATGCACTGGGAACCAAAGCGGTCGGCGGCCTCGCGCACGAACCCGGGGTTGAACACAGCGGCGGTGTTGATGGCCACCTTGTCGGCGCCGGCCATGAGCATGCGGCGCACGTCCTCCACGGTGCGGATGCCGCCACCCACGGTGAGAGGGATAAAGACTTCGGAGGCCACCTGCTCCACCACATGAACCATGGTCTCGCGCTCGTCGGAGCTGGCGGTGATGTCAAGAAAGGTGATCTCGTCGGCCCCCTCCTGGTTGTAACGGCGCGCGATCTCCACCGGGTCGCCGGCATCGCGGATCTCCACGAACTTCACGCCCTTGACCACGCGGCCGGCGTCCACGTCGAGGCAGGGGATGATGCGTTTGGCCAGTCCCATATCAGCACCTGTCGAAAAACTGCTGCCCCTCGGCGAAGTCGAGGGTGCCTTCGTAGATGGCGCGCCCGGTGATGGCGCCGATGAGGTTGTCCCGCTTCGCCCGGCACAGCGCCTCCAGGTCGGCCATATTGGTGATGCCGCCCGAGGCGATCACCGGCACCTCGATGGCGTCGGCCAGGTTTGCCGTGGCCTCCACGTTGACGCCGCTCATCATGCCGTCGCGGCCGATGTCGGTATGGACGATGGCGGAGACACCATCGTCCTCGAACCTTTTGGCCAGATCCACCACCTCGATGTCGGTCACCTCGGCCCAGCCGTTGATGGCCACCTTGCCCTCTTTGGCATCCAGCCCGACGATGATGTGGTCGGGGAAGTCACGGCAGGCGCGGGCGACGAACGCCGGCTCCTTCACCGCCTGGGTGCCGATGATGCAGTAACTCACCCCGGCATCGAGATAGGCGGCGATGGTGGCTTCGTCGCGGATGCCGCCGCCCACCTGGATGGGCAGGTCGGGAAAGCGCGCGGCGATCGAGCGGATGGCGTCACCGTTCACCGGCTCGCCGGCAAAGGCGCCGTTGAGATCCACCAGGTGCAGCCGGCGGCAGCCGGCGGCCACCCAGCGGGCGGCCATCTCGGAGGGGTTGTTGGAAAAGACGGTGTCGTCCTCCATGCGCCCCTGCCTGAGGCGCACGCACTGGCCGTCCTTGAGGTCGATGGCGGGAATCAGCAGCATCTCGTTTACTCAATCAGGTAGGAAATGTTTTGTTGGGCAAAGGCGCGCAGCGCCGTGCCCAACAATATTTCATGGCATCCAGCGAACGAAGTTCTCCAGCAGCCGCAAACCGGCGTCGGCGCTCTTTTCGGGGTGGAACTGCACCGCGAAGAGGTTATCCCGCGCCAGGGCGCTGGCGAAGCGCACGCCGTACTCGGTGACGCCGGCCACCAGCCCCTCGTCCTCCGGCGCCACGTGGTAGCTGTGGACGAAGTAGAAGCGGCTGCCGTCCTCGATCCCCTCCCACAGGGGGTGCGGCCGCGCCTGTTCCACCCGGCTCCAGCCCATGTGGGGGATCTTCAGCGGCAGCCCCCGCCCCCCCGGCATCTCCCCGGAGAAGCGGATCACCCGGCCCGGCAGGATGCCGAGCAACTCGGTGCCCTCGTTCTCCTCGCTGAATTCCATGAGCACCTGCAACCCCATGCAGATGCCGAGAAAGGGCTTCTCCTCCACCGCCTCGCGGATCGCCTGGTTGAGGTGATGGCGGCCGATGGCGGCCATGCAGTCGCGCGCCGCCCCCTGGCCTGGGAAGACCACCCGGTCGGCCCGGCGGATCCAGTCGTGGTCGTCGGTGACCCGCACCTCGGCGCCGGGCGCCACCTGCTCGATGGCCTTGGAGACCGAGCGCAGGTTGCCCATGCCATAGTCGAGCACGGCGATCTTCTGGTTCATCTACAGGCTCCCCTTGGTGGAGGGCACCACGCCGCCCAGACGCGGATCGGGTTCCAGGGCCATGCGCAGGGCGCGGCCGAAGGCCTTGAAGACGGTCTAGGCGATGTGGTGGGCGTTGCGGCCGCGGATGCAATCGATGTGCAGAGTCACCCCGGCGTGGTTGACGAAGCCCTGGAAAAATTCGTGGAACAGGTCCACGTCGAACTCGCCGATGACGGCACGGCGGAAGTCCACCTGCATCTCCAGGCCGGGCCGGCCCGACAGGTCGATCACCACCCGGGAGAGCGCCTCGTCCAGGGGCACGTAGGCGTGGCCATAGCGGCGGATGCCCTTCTTGTCACCCACCGCCTGGGCAAAAGCCTGCCCCAGGGTTATCCCCAGGTCCTCCACCGTGTGGTGGGCGTCGATGTGCAGGTCACCCTTTGCCGTGATCTCCAGGTCAATGAGCCCGTGGCGCGCCACCTGGTCGAGCATGTGCTCGAGAAAGGGCACACCGGTGTCGAAGCGGCCCCTGCCCTCGCCGTCGAGGTTCAGGGCCACCGTGATCTGGGTCTCCAGGGTGTTGCGCTCCACCCGGGCGCTGCGGCTCATGGCGACTCTCCAAAATGTTCGAAGGCGCAATTATACAACGCGCCTTCACCCGAGAGCTTGCGGGTGACAAGAGCGTAGGGTGATGGCGTAACCGGCAACGGAATACGCACCCGCCAACCACTGCCCGGCGCTGTCTGTAGCGCCCTGCCTTCCGTATCCTGCATCACCTCCAGACGGAAAGCGTGGCTGCCGCCTGGATCGATAAGGGTGAGCTCGTCGCCCACTTTGAAACGGTTTTTTACCTCCAGCAGCGCCCACGACCCATCCGACTCCAGCACTTCTGCCACGAACCGTTCCCGTGACGAGCGGGAAGCACCCTGGCGGTAGTTCTGCAGCTCGGCGCTTTCGTGTCGCTGGAAGAAGCCGTCGGTGTAGCCGCGGTTGGCCAGCCCCTCCAGCTCCGCCATCAGGCAGGGATCGAAGGGACGGCCCGCGAGGGCGTCGTCGATGGCCTTGCGGTAGACGCGGGTCGCCTGGGCCACGTAATAGTGAGACTTGGTGCGCCCTTCGATCTTGAGGCAGTCGATGCCCATGGCCACCAGCCGGTGGACGTGCTCCACCGCCCGCAGGTCGCGGGAGTTGAGGATGTAGGTGCCCTGCTCGTCCTCCTCGATGGGCATGTACTCGCCGGGGCGTTGGGACTCCTCCAGGTACCAGGTGACCGATGCGTTCGGATGACGACCTGGCTCCTGCTCCACCTCGCCGACCTCTCCGGGTCCTTTCACCTGGTACTCCCAGCGGCAGGCGTTGGTGCAAGTGCCCTGGTTGGCGTCCCGGTGGTTGAAATAGCCCGAGAGCAGGCAGCGGCCGGAGTAGGCGATGCAAAGGGCGCCGTGGACGAACACCTCCAGTTCCATCTCCGGCACCGCCTGGCGGATCGCCTCCACCTGCTCCAGCGACAGCTCGCGCGAGAGGATCACCCGGCGGACCCCCTGCCGCTGCCAGAAGCGCACGCTGGCGGAGTTCATGGTGTTGGCCTGCACCGAGAGGTGGATGGGCAGCTCGGGCCACTGCTCCCGCACCAGCAGGATCAGCCCCGGATCGGCCATGATGAAGGCGTCGGGCCCCATCTCCACCACCGGCCGGATGTCGTCGAGAAAGGTGGCCAGTTTGGCGTCGTGGGGCATCACGTTCACCGCCACGTAGAACCTGCGCCCCTGGGCATGGGTTTCCTCAATGCCGGTACGCAGGTTGTCGTGGAGGAAGTCGTTGTTGCGCACCCGCAGGCTGTAGCGCGGCAGGCCAGCATAAACGGCGTCGGCACCGTAGGCCAGGGCGTAGCGCATGTTGCGCAGGGTGCCCGCGGGAGAGAGAAGCTCGGGGCGTTTCACGAATCAACACCGAAACTGGATTAATCCCGGCGCACTGTATTTCTGAACTTGCGAAAGAAGCGGGGCTGAAAGAGCCACACCAGCTCGCCCTTGCCAAAAACAGCATCCTGCCAGTGGGAAACCCCCAGGTCGAGACGCGCCAAGGCCGCCGTCGGCATGCGTACCCGGCCACCACAAAAGTTTTTCACCAGCCCGGACCAAGTGGGTTCATGACCCACCAGCATCACCCGCGAAGCGGTGTCCGGCAACTGATGAATCACCTCCAACATCTGCTCGGGACTGCTTTCGTAGAGCGCGTCGCTGAATTCCACCTCGGGGGACCAGTCCGCGGCCCTCATCGCCAAGTCCAGCGTGGCCCGGGCGCGTACGGCGGTGGAGCAGATCACCAGCTCCGGTAACGGCCGCCCGGAGGCCGCCAACAGCATGCCCATGTTCTGGGCATCGCGCTCTCCGCGAAGCGACAGCGGACGCTCATGGTCGGCGGAAAAAGGCGCATCCCAATCGGATTTGCCGTGACGAAAAAGGATCAGCCGTTTACTCATGTCCCTTTGTGGACGGGTTCCGACGATGTTTTACTTGAGCGAAAAATACCATCTTTCCGCCATCAATCCCAGACGAAAAAAGGGCACACGACAGACGTGTGCCCCTTTGGATTTGCACTCTCTGGATCGAGCCTTACTTGGACGGCTGTGCGGGAGCCTTGGGTGCTTGGGGTGCGGCGGGAGCTGCCGGCGGAGCATAAGGCCCGTAGGGAGCGCCATAGCCGTAGGGAGGATAGGCCCACCAGGGACCATAGTAGTCGTAATAACGATCCCGCCAGTAGTTACGACCATAGCCCCGACCATGGCCGGATGCGTGCATTCCGAAGTCGAAGTCACCGGTGCCGTCGCCCCACCAGTCGTTCCAGTTGTTCCAGCCGTGGCGGCCCCAGCCGTCATCGTCCCAGGGACCCCACCAGGCGGAAGCGGAGGTAGCAGCAGCGATCAACGCTGCAGCGGCAGCAACCTTCAGCGTCTTTTTCATGTCACCTCTCCTTTTGGATGAAACGTAACCAACTCAGTTCACGACCGGCCCAACCAAGACCGGCCAGCCCGTTCATGAAAGCTTCACACTGCAGGGCTTTCGTTCGTTAGTATTTAACCTTTTACTAATATAGTCAATCGTTTTTTTCAATCAAAAACTGACTATTCATCATCTTCGTCAAAGTCATCCTCTTCCGGAGGTGGGTTGCCGTCATAGACCAGGTACTTCCGATGCTGACGGTAGGCATCACGATAAAACAGGTACTTATCCAGCGCGGCGGAGCGAGCAGCCTTCTGGGCGCGCAACAGGTCCGATCGTTTGTCCACATAGCGCAATCCCCACATGCTCCAGCCGTACACATTGTCCCCCACCCTGCGGTTGATGAAGTGGGTGAGCCAGTCCACCGCAAAGCCGCCTCCATCGCGCACCCCACTGGGGCCAATGATGGGAAGCACCAGATAGGGGCCGGCGGGCACGCCCCATTTTCCCAGGGTCTGGCCGAAATCCTCGTGGTGCTTTTCCAGCCCCCAAGTGGATGCCACATCCATGATGCCGAAAAAACCAAGGGTGGTGTTGACCGCAAAGCGTCCCAGGTCGGAAAACGCCGCCTTTACCTTCAACTGCAACAGGTTGTTCACCATGTTGGTGGGCTCATCCAGGTTGCTGAAGAAATTGGTGACGCTCCGGTCGATGCCCTCCGGCACGACCTTTTGATACCCCCGCGCCACAGGCGTGGCGACATAGGTATCCAGATACTGGTTTATGTCGAATACGGTGCGGTTGAAGGGCTCAAAAGGATCTTCCGGGTCCGCATCCATTCCTACCCAGCTGGCGCAACCCCCCAGCGACACGGCTGTGAAAAGCAGCGCGCCCAAGCGGGTGACAAACTTCATGGTCATGTCAATCCTCCATTCCAACCACACCATAAACGAAGCCCTGATAAAAACCCACGGCTTTATCAGGGCCTGCTGAAATTGTACCGGATTTTACCGGTCAGCTTCTGGTGGCAACGATTCGGTCATAAGCATGGCCCGCCGCAATGGCGTGGGTCTGCTTGCTCTCAAACCTGTCCTCGGGGCTGTTGAAGACCTCGGTGTAAAACTCCTGGGTAAGTTTTGGCCTCTCCTTGATGTCGATTTTCCAGAGCAGGTGCGCCAATCCCTGAACCGCGCCGATGGCGAGAAATGACAACTGCACCTCGTCGCTCTGGGGATACATGCGGCGATATCCGATGCCTTCGTAAGAGTTGTAGATGCGAATCACCAGCCTCTCGCCGGGAACAATCTCTTCCACCCGCCAGGTGCCCCAGCCCAGCGCGTTGATGACCGCCACCATGCCGTGGATCCAGTCCTCGTCATTGCGGCAGTGGGGTTGCACCAGGGCATACCACTCTGGGCTGCTCATGATACCGCCGAAGGTATTGAAGGCGCAGATGTGTCCACCCTGGGCAAACACTTCGCGGGTATGCTCAACCGTCAGCCCCGCCTTGCACATGCCGAAATAGGTTTCATAGGAGATGTAGTTGTAGTAATCGGCAAAATGGTTGGTGAGCACCACACCGAAAGCGTCTATGAGACCGGTGTCTTCGATGCCGTTCTTACCATAAAGCGGCAGGGTAGCCACCGCGGAGATGATAGCCTCTTCGTCGATATCGGTACGAAAAGACTGGCAGCCCGCGAAGCCGAACCGTTCGGGAACATCCGTAAAAGGCGGCGGATATTTGAGATAGCTGGGCTGGGGCGGCAAGGGCTCCTCGGAACACTGGTACCAATCCACCGGCGCCCCCTGCTGCTTGCACTGGGTCTCTTTGGTCTGAAGGCCGGTGATTCCTTCGATATAACCCACATTGAAGTAGCAGCTCGGTTCCCGCCTGCCATGCATGAGAGCCGCCTGACCATAGTGGGAAGTGGGGGTAACCCACTTGCCGCCGGAAAGCTTGCGCAGCTTTCCAAACCCACAGAATGAAAACTCATCCAGCAGATCCTTGTCGGAATAACCCTGTTTACGCAGGTGCTCCACCAGAGGGATGACTGCCTCCCTGAGAACCTTTTTCGGTTGGCAATCACCCGCCCCTTCGGAAAGCAGCACCGCCATCTGCAGATAGGCGTTGTAATAGTTGCAGTGGAAAACCCGGTTCAGCCCGCCAATAAAGGCCTGACCATGCTCATAAACCGGTTGACTCTTCATCTCACGCCCCCCCCTTCTTGCCAAACAACCGCTTCAGCAGTCCCGGACCTGTTTTGGAAGCTGTTGAAGCTGTCGCCTGAGGGGATGTTGCCGGGACATGGGGATTGGCTCCCTCGGCACGCTTCGCTTTTTCCGCCATTCGTTTCGCATAGCCGGACGCCAGCGAATAGAGATGCTTGTCGAGATACACCCGGAACTGTTCGTTCAGAATCTGAGTGAGGGCGTCCACCGCCGAGCTATCCTTGAGAACGATCTCGGGTTTTGTGAAATCCAGTTTGTCGCCGGTTGCAATATTGAATTTGAGATTGAGCCGCGCGGTTTTTACTGTATTGTCCACAGGAGGCAACCGCACCATAGCTCGTTGTCGATCCACCAATTCAAAGATCCGGGCTGTTTCAATAATAAAGGGACCGGTTTTATCAGACATAAGGTACTGCTCCTCCTGGTATTTTTGAACCTACCCCACAGAAACGAGACTTTTTGTCTTTTTCTGTTGTCAGCCAGTGCGTAGGCTAACCCACACCCTGTTCCCCCATTTGTGCGCTCGATCACACAAGCGCGAGTTTTTATTAACTACGACCACCATACAAGGGGTATAGCACATCCGCTATCCGACTCAAAATCCGGGTTTGCTCGATTGCATCGATGTGGTGAAAAAAGTTGACCTTCAATTCCGGAAAATTTTGCGGCGGAACCACCATGAATCCCCAAGACCCGGAAACCCGCGTGACGCCGGCGATCATCGGCTGAGCCTTTCCCAATTGCAGCAAAGCCTGTTCAACTGCCGCCCATGCCGAAGAGTCGGCATTTCGGGGCAACCGGAAGGCATAGGCTTGGTAATCTATACATGAGCCGACAGGCTCGCAGATGTCCGGGAGCTCTACTCCACCATGCGCCATCTCTGTGGCCATCAACCAAGAATGATTTGATTGAAGAATACACCTCCCATTTCCCCAATCCAATATTCCCCGTGATTCCCGAAAGTTCTTGAAGGAAGCTCCGATAAAAGCCGTTTCACTCCCACTCGATGGTGGCCGGCGGCTTGGATGAGATGTCGTAGGCGACGCGGGAGACACCCTTCACCTCGTTGATGATGCGGCTGGAGACCTTCTCCAGGAACTCCCAGGGCAGGTGACCGATGTGGGCGGTCATGAAGTCCACCGTCTTCACCGCGCGCAGGGTGATGACGTACTCGTACTGGCGCGCGTCACCCACCACGCCCACCGACTTCACCGGCAGGAAGACGGCGAAGGCCTGGCTCACCTCGTCGTAGAGGCCGAAGTTGCGCAGCTCCTCGATGTAGATGTGGTCGGCCAGGCGGAGGATGTCGGCGTACTCCTTCTTCACCTCGCCCAGGATGCGCACCCCCAGGCCCGGCCCCGGGAAGGGGTGACGGTAGACCATCTCGGCGGGCAGGCCCAGCTCGATGCCGATCTTGCGCACCTCGTCCTTGAACAGCTCCCGCAGGGGCTCCACCAGCTTCAGCTTCATGTAGTCGGGCAGGCCGCCGACGTTGTGGTGGGACTTGATGACGTGGGCCTTGCCCGAGGCGGCGCCGGCCGATTCGATGACGTCGGGATAGATGGTGCCCTGGGCGAGGAAGTCCACCTCCTCGATCCTGGCCGCTTCCTCCTCGAAGATGTCGATGAAGAGGTTGCCGATGATCTTGCGCTTGCGTTCGGGGTCGGTGACGCCCTTGAGGGCATCGAGAAAACGCTGCTCGGCGTCCACGCGAATCACCTTCACCCCCATGTGCCTGGCGAAGGTGGCCATCACCTGGTCGCCCTCCTGGTAGCGCAGCAGGCCGTTGTCCACGAAGATGCAGGTGAGCCGGTCGCCGATGGCCCGGTGCAGCAGGGCGGCCACCACGGAGGAGTCCACCCCGCCGGAGAGCCCCAGCAGCACCTTGCCATCGCCCACCTGCTCGCGGATGGCGGCGATGCTGTCCTCGATGATGTTGCCCGGCGTCCAGAGCGCCTCGCAGCCGCAGATCTCGTGGACGAAGCGGGAGAGGATGCGCTGGCCCTGGAGGGTGTGGGTCACCTCGGGATGGAACTGGAGGCCGTAGAAACCGCGGGACTCGTCAGCGATGCCGGCCAGGGGAGCGTTGTCGGTCTCGGCGATGACGCTGAAGCCGGGCGGCAGCTTCTCCACCCGGTCGCCGTGGCTCATCCAGACGCCGAGCAAACCGTAACCCTCGGGGCTGACGTGGTCCTCGATGTCCTCCAGCAGTTTTGAATGGCCCCGCGCCCGCACCTGGGCGTAGCCGTACTCGTGCTTCTCTGCGTTGGCCACCTCGCCGCCGAGCTGGGCCGCCATGGTCTGCATGCCGTAGCAGATCCCCAGCACCGGCACGCCCAGCTCAAAGACCAGCTCGGGGGCGCGCGGCGGGTTGGCGTCGGTCACCGTCTCGGGGCCGCCGGAGAGGATGATGCCGCGCGGCTTCTGCTCGCGGATGGCCTGCTCGCAGTTGTCCCAGGGCCAGATCTCGCAATAGACCCCCGCCTCGCGCACCCGGCGGGCGATGAGCTGGGTGTACTGGGAACCGAAATCGATGATGAGAATGCGGTGAGCGTGGATGTTGGTGGTCATGGAGATACCCGTATCTGTGGGTCGGGCTTCAGCCCGACCTACGGCTGGCCTCAGTCGCGCCGGTAGTTGGGCGCTTCCTTGGTGATCTGCACGTCGTGGACGTGGGACTCGCGCATGCCGGCGCCGGTCACCTTGATAAACTGGGGCTTGGTGCGCATCTCGTCGATGGTGGCGCAGCCGGTGTAGCCCATGCTGGCGCGCAAGCCGCCCATGAGCTGGGTGATGACGTTCACCAGCGGCCCCTTGTAGGGCACCCGCCCCTCGATGCCCTCCGGCACCAGCTTGTCCGCCTCCTTGGTCCCCTCCTGGAAATAGCGGTCGGAGGAGCCGTGGCGCGAGGCCATGGCGCCCAGGGAACCCATGCCCCGATAGGACTTGTAGGAGCGCCCCTGGTAGATCTCCACCTCGCCGGGCGACTCGTCGGTTCCGGCCAGCAGGCCGCCCACCATCACCGAGTGGGCGCCGGCCGCGATCACCTTGGCGATGTCACCGGAGTAGCGCAGGCCGCCGTCGGCGATCACCGGTACGTCCGTGCCCTTCAGCGCCTCCACCACGTTGGAGACCGCAGTCACCTGGGGCATGCCCACGCCGGCCACGATGCGGGTGGTGCAGATGGAGCCGGGGCCGATGCCCACCTTCACCGCGTCGGCGCCCGCCTTCACCAGATCGAGCGCCGCCTCGCCGGTGGCGATGTTGCCGCCGATCACCTGCACATCGGGATAGTTCTTCTTCACCCAGGCGACGCGATCCAGCACC
>JALVUB010000262.1 GCA_027023915.1 Sedimenticola sp. | reverse complement strand
GGTGAGGCGTTCGTCGGCGAGGTGGACGGGAAGGTGGAAGCGGCCTTCGAGCTGGCGGGCGAAACGCAGTGCGAGGTCGTAGACCTCGGCGGGGGTGTCGTCCATCTCGAAGGGAAGCCCCACCACCAGGGCGTCGGGCCGCCACTCGTCGATGAGGCGGCCGATGGCGGCCCAGTCGGGCTTGCCCTTCACCTGCCGCAAGGTGGTGAGAGGGGTGGCGGTGCCGGTGATTCGCTGGCCCACGGCGATGCCGATCTTGCGGGTGCCGTAGTCGAAGCCCAGTAAGGTCGCGGGTTCGGCAGCGTCTTTTTTCATTTCCAGCCGTAATCGAGCGGGGTGGCCGGGGCACGCTTTGGCGGGAGCGCCGTGAATACGTCCAGGTAGGCTTGACGGCAGCTTCCCTGCTGCCGACACCCCGCCAAAGCGCACACCGACCACCTTCGGATGGTTGTCGGCTGTTTCATGCATGCCCGGCGGTGCTGGTGATGAGATTCAGATCCACCCCCGTGAGCGCGGCGGCGGCCTCCCAGCGCGCTTCCACCGGGGTGTGGAAAAGGATCTCGTTGGAAGCGGGGGCCACCAGCCAGCTGTCTTGTTGCAGTTCGGTCTCGAGCTGTCCCGGTCCCCAGCCGGCATAACCCAGCGTAATGAGCACCTCATCCGGGCCTTCGCCGGCGGCGATGGCCTGGAGGATGTCGCGCGAGGTGGTTATCGCCAGTTCGTCGGTGACAGTCAGGGTCGATTTCCAGCGGCTGGCGGGAGAGTGAAGGAGAAAGCCCCGGTCCTCCTGTACCGGACCGCCGACAAACACGGGAATCTCGCCGGGAGTCTTTTCAGAGACCTCGATCTCCATGTGATCCAGAATATCGGCCAACGAAAGTGAAGCAGGCCTGTTGATGACCAGTCCCATGGCGCCCTCGTCACTGTGTTCGCACAGATAGGTGACGCTGCGCGAAAAGTTGGGGTCCTCCAGGCTTGGCAGGGCGATGAGAAAGTGGTTTTTGAGGCAGGAGGTTTCGCTCATGAGGACTATTGTAACAGGAACCCTGGTTGGTTTAGGAAGCTCTGATAAAAGCCTTCCATGGCTTTATCAGCGCTCGCCGCGCCGCAAACGCGGTTTGCGGCTTGCTCCAAAATCAATGGCTTGGGGCCATTGATTTTGCCGGCACATCCATGTGCCGGAGGAAGGCCTGAATTTTTCAGACCTTCCTTTAGGGCTCTCCCGAATCTCCCGTTTTCCGCCGTTCTGGATCGGGCACCGGATCGTAGCCTCCTTCGTGGAAGGGGTGGCAGCGGCTCACCCGCTTGATGCCGAGCCACAGCCCCTTGAGGGCGCCATGTTTCTCCATCGCTTCGATGGTGTAGGCGGAGCAGCTTGGCACGTAACGGCAGTTGTTGCCCAACACCGGGCTGATGAAAAGCTGGTAGCCCCGCACCAGGGCGATGAGCAGCCGCTTCACGTGGCCGCCCCCGCGCGCCGGCGCCGCCACCACTCGCTGCCGAGGGCGGAGAGGAGGTAGGCGCCGCCGGCCACCAGGATGATGACGGGGCCGGCGGGAAGATCCCATTGCCAGGAGAGAACGATGCCGGTGGTGGTGAAGATCATGCCCAGCAGGCTGGCCAGCACCATCATGCGCCCGAGGGTATAAACATGGTGGCCGGCGATGGCGGCGGGCAGGGTAAGTAGCGCGATCACCAGGATCAGCCCCACAAGCTGCACCAGCAGCACCACCGAGAGGGCCACCAGGCAGAGAAAGAGCAGGTAGAAAATGGTTACCGGCACGCCGCGCAGGCGGGCAAACTCCTCGTCGAAGGAGACCGCCAGGAACTGGCGATAGAAGGCGGCCACCAGGCCGATCACCACCAGGTCGAGAGCCAGGGTCTGCCACAGCTGCGCCGGGGTCACCAGCAGGATGTTGCCGAAGAGGTAGTTCATCAGGTCGGCGGTGTAGCCGGGGGTGCGGGCGATGAAGAGCACGCCGATGGACATGCCGATGGCCCAGACGGCGCCGATAAGGGTGTCCTCGTGGGCCTGCCACCGCAGCTTGATCCAGCCGATGAGCAGCGCCGCCAGCAGGGCCGCCGCCAGGGCGCCGTGGAGGGGTGTGAAGCCGAGAAAGAGGGCCGCGCCCATCCCCCCGAGCACGCTGTGGGCGATGCCGCCGGCGAGGTAGCCGATGCGCTTGACCACCACGTAGCTGCCCATGACGCCGCAACCGATGCTGGCCAGGAGGCCGGCCGCCAGGGCGCTTTGCATGAAGCCGTATTGGGAGAAAAGAGCTAGTGTCATCTAACGTGGCAATCGATCCGGTAACGCCCTCCCCCGCTTGCGGGGAGGGTTGGGAAGGGGGGTTATGAACCTTGCTCCCTCACCCTGGCATTCTCCCTCAAGGGGGGAGAGTGAATCCGTGGTTCATGTAGGTCAATGGTGATGATGCACCATTTTCACCTCTCCGCCATAGAGTTCTCCGATAGCCTGGGCGTCGATCTCCCCGGTCTGATGGCATACCAGCGTGTGGTTGATGCAGGCCACGCGCTGAACATAGCCTGAGATGAAGGCGATGTCGTGGGAAACCACCAGGATGGTCATGCGTTCGTTGAGTTTTTTCAACAAATCGAACAGCTCGCTCTCCATGCGCATGTCAATGTTGGCGGTGGGTTCGTCGAGCAACAGTATGCGCGGCTCGCAGGCCAGGGCGCGGGCCACCAGCACCCGCTGGAGCTGCCCCCCCGAAAGCTGACCGATGGGGCGACGCGCCAGATCCAGCACCTCGGCCTCGCCCATTACACGGCGGGCGATTTCGCGGTCATGATGACTGTAGCCTCCCGCGAGACGCCCGGCGCCGAGGCGGCCCATCAGCACAACCTGCTCCACGGTTACCGGGAAATCGCGGGAGAAGGCGGGATACTGGGGCACGTAGCCCATGAGTTTGCGCGCCTTGCGCGGCGGCCGCCCCAGCACGCGGATTGTGCCCCGCCGAGGTTCGATCAGCCCCAGGATCAGCTTGAGCAGGGTGCTCTTGCCGCCGGCATTGGGCCCCACGATGCCGAGGAATTCTCCTTCCGGCACTCTGAGGTCGATTTGCTCCAGCACGGTCACCTCGCCATAGGCGAAAAAGAGGCTTTGGATCTCGATGGCGGGGCGCATCATTTCCACGCCTCCACAAGCACATCCGCCATCTTGCGCATGGCCCCGAAGTAGTTTTCGTCCAGCGGGTCCACGGCCACCACCTTGGCATCCAACGCCCGCGCCACCACCCGTGACATGGCACTGGCGTGTTGGGGCTGAATGATGAGGGTGTGGATATCCAGTTTCCTGGCCTGATCGATGAGCCTTGCCAGCGCTTGGGCGCTCGGCTCCTTGCCCTCGTGCTCCACCGCCAGTTGCCTCAGGCCGTAGCGGCGCGCGAAGTAGCCCCAGGCCGGGTGGAAGACGAGAAAAGCCTTGCCCTTGAGCGGGGCCAGCTTCGTTTCCAGTTCGGCGTCGAGTTGGTCAAGCCGCCGCGCCAGGCTCGCGTAGCCCGCCTCGTACTCCTTCCGGTGAACGGGGTCGAGAGAAACCAGCACTTTCCGCAGCCGCCCTGCATGGTGCTTCACCAGGCGGGGATCGGTCCAGACATGAGGATCGCCTTCGCCGTTTTGCAAGGCGATGAGGGCAGCCTCCTCGCGCATGTCCAGCACCTTCATGGTGGGGTTGAGGTGGCGGAAACGGGCCATCCAGGCGGTCTCGAAGGGAAGGCCGGCGCGCACGTAGAGTCGGGCGAGGGAAAGCCTGGCCAATGCTCTCGGGCTGGGTTGCCAAGTCTCGGGGCTGAAGCCCCTGCCCACCAGCACCTGCACCTCCACCACGTCGCCGCCCACCGCCTTCACGAAGGTCTTCTGCGGCGGCACGCTCACCACCACAGGCAGCACCGCCGAGGCCGTCCCCGGGAGGGCAAGGAAGAGCAGAAGGAGGAATCGCATGGGAGTCTCCAGAAAAGGCCAGCGCATTTTACCATTGCGCTGGTCCCATGCCGCCTTTTCACATGAGGTTCCGATAAAAGCTTTCCATGGCTTTATCAGAGTCGCCGCGCCGCAAGGTCAGAATTTTTCAGACCTTCCTCAGAGGGTGTTTACAAAAAACACGTATAATTTCGGGCTGCGGAATCACTCATGGGGACACAAGCCGATGTCCAAACGCGGTCGGCCGCCAAAACTTACCGCAGAACACCGGGCTACACTCGTTGAAATCGTTGAGTCCAACCCAACTGCGACCATGGCCGAAATTCAGCAGGAGCTGTTGCGCCGTTGTGGCGTGAAAGCGCATCAACAAACGATTCAGAAGGCGCTCCAGCAAGCGGGTTTCGAACGAAAAAAAACATCGGAGAACGCACGGGTCAACCTATCGAAGGCGACTGAAGTACGCTACGGCTACAC
>JALVUB010000261.1 GCA_027023915.1 Sedimenticola sp. | reverse complement strand
AACCCGTTCTGCGCCCTCCTGCAAGCGCTCTCACCTCCCCTTCCTGGGGTGAAACCAGCACCGCCGCGGTCTGCAAGGTTCCCCGTTTCAGCTTGTGCGCCTTTTCCAGCCGCGCCAACCCTTTGGCAACAGCCTGGTCGAGCTGTGTCTGCGCCCAGGGGTCGAAAGTGGTGAAGATGCGCAGCCCCTCGGAAGTGAGATCTTCTTCCCTGTAATCGCGACGCAACTGCCGCCGCACCAGATCGATGAAAGCAGGATTGCGGCTGGCGCCCAGCTTCTTGTGCCTGGCCACCCCCAGGGGACGACGCTTGGCCTGCCGCGCCTGGGCCCCGCTGATGAAACCCTGTTTCGCCATCAGGTCGAGCACCAGGTTGCGGCGCTTGCGGGCCCGCTCCGGATGGGTTCTCGGGTTGTAGTAGGAAGCTCCTCTCAGCAACGCCACCAGCAGCGCGGTTTCATGCAGTTTCAGCTCCTTCAGCGGACGGTTGAAATAGAACCAGGAGGCCAGGCCGAAGCCGTGAATGGCGCGATCGCCATCCTGTCCCAGATAGACCTCGTTGGCATAAGCCTCCAGTATCTCGTCCTTGTTATAACGGGCCTCAACGATGAGCGCCATGAGGGCTTCGTTGGCCTTGCGCCAGAGGCTTCGCCTGGGCGTGAGAAAAAAGTTTTTCACCAGTTGCTGGGTAAGGGTGCTGCCTCCCTGCACCGCCCTGCCCGCGCGGATGTCCACCAGCAACGCCCGCGCGATGCTGCGGACGCTGAGACCATGATGGTGAAAAAACTCCCGGTCTTCCGCCGCCAGCAGCGCCTTGACCAGGTGATCGGGAAGATCGGAGCGCTTGACCAGCACCCGGTCTTCCTTGTGGGCTGGATAGATGCTGCCGATCACCGGCGGTTCCAACCGCACCAGATCGAGGGCCGTGCCCTTGACGGCATCACCCAGGCGGGTGATGCCCCTGCCACTGACCCTCACCTCCACGAACCGCGCCGGTTCCCGCCCATCCCAAAAGAGAAAGGGCCGGGTGTATAACAGAAAACGCCCGCCGGCGCGCGACCATTGCGCCGGTCGCCGCGGATGTTTGACCCTGCGATACCCCAGGCGGAGCAGCTCTGCCTGCAATTGTGCCGGCGTAACCCTTGCCCCCTCGTACAGCTCCAGCGGACGGGCATAGACCCGCGCCGGCAGTGCCCAGCGCTTGCCGTCGAACTTCACCCGCACCACCTGCGCCAAATACAGGCTGTAGCCGCCCAACGCCAGCAGCATAAGGATGACCAGGGCCAGGCTCCATTTCAGCCAGGATCGGCTTTTGCGGGCCTGACGCCGCCGGCGTCGGCCCTTGCGTCGGGCCGGTTTGCGTTTCGATACTGCCATGAAAAAAGTGGCGTAAGCGTGAGCGCCTCGCGGGCGAAAGGAAAATGGTGGTATGCTTCGGCCTACGGAAATTATATAAGGAACACACCGCGAAAATGATCCCAGTGATTCTTTCCGGCGGCTCCGGCACAAGGCTGTGGCCCGTATCCCGTAAAACCCATCCCAAACAGTTCTGGCCTCTGCTTTCAGACATCTCTCTGTTGCAGGAAACCGGCAACAGAACACGCCTTCTGGCGGATACCGATCCCATCGTCATCTGTAACGAAGACCACCGTTTTTTCGTTGCCCAGCAACTACAGGATGTGGGCTATGAGAACCCAACCATCCTGCTGGAGCCGGTGGGACGCAACACCGCGCCGGCGGTTGCCGTGGCCGCGCTGCATGCCCTGGACGACGAAAACGATCCGGTGCTTCTGGTACTCCCGGCGGATCACTCCATTACCGACACCGAAGCCTTCACCCAAACGGTAACCGAGGGAGAACGCCTGGCCCGGGAAGGCTATCTGGTCACTTTTGGCGTGGTGCCCGACAATCCCGAAACCGGCTACGGCTACATCCGTGCCGGCAGCCCCGTGGAAGGTGGAGACAAGGCCTTCAAGATCGACAGTTTCGTGGAGAAACCCGACCTGCCCACCGCCGAGCGCTATCTGGAATCCGGCAACTACTACTGGAACAGCGGAATGTTCATGTTCCGCGCCTCGGTCTATCTGGAAGAGCTGGGCAAACACAATCCCAAAATGCTTGAGCAGTGCCGGCTGGCCTGCGCCAGCGCCCACCCCAATCACGATTTCATCCGGCTCGACAAGGAAGCATTCGCCGCCTGCCCCAAGGATTCCATCGACTACGCGGTGATGGAACACACCACAAGGGGCGCGGTTGTGCCCATGTCGGCGGGCTGGAACGACGTGGGCTCCTGGTCCGCCATCTGGGCCATCAGCGACAAGGACGAAAACGGCAATGTGATTCAAGGCGACGTGGTCACCGTGGATTGCAAAAACAATCTGCTGCGCTCGGACGGAAGGCTGGTGGCCACATTGGGCATTGAGAACCTGATCGTGGTGGAGACCCCAGACGTGGTGATGGTCGCCCCGCGCAAGGAGGCCCAACGGATCAAGGAACTGGTGGAAAAGCTGGATGAGCAACAGCGGGAAGAGATCGAAATCCATGCCGAGGTCCACCGCCCCTGGGGCTGCTATCAAGGCATCGACCGCTCCAAGCGCTACCAGGTCAAAAGGATCTCGGTCAAGCCCGGTGCCCAGCTTTCGCTGCAAAAACACTTCCACCGCGCCGAACACTGGATCGTGGTAAAAGGATCGGCCCTGGTCACCAGGGGGGATGAGACCTTCCTCCTCACCGAAAACCAGTCCACCTACATCCCCGTGGGTGAAGTACACCGCCTGGAAAACCCCGGCAAGATTCCCCTGGAACTTATAGAAGTCCAGTCGGGAAGCTATCTGGGAGAAGACGACATCGTGCGGTTTGACGATGTGTACGGTCGGGAGGAGAAAAAGGCCAAGGACAGCGAATCGTCTGAAGCTTGATGACTGCTGAATAGCACTCCGCTGTTGCGGTCAACGAGCCCTGATGAAGCCAAGCATGGCTTATCAGGGCTTTTTTCAGCCGTTCTAAACGGCCATCAAGGCTCCTTTTGATCCTTTCTCTCTTCCCCGGATACGGCTTGCTGAGAACCGTGCTCCGGCTTCTCCTGGCCCTGCTGTTCTCCTTCCACCACATCCACGGCGGAGCGCCCAGCCGCCAGACTGAGCACGGTTTCGCGATCGCGTTGATCCTTGATCGCCTCAAAGAAAGAGTATTCGCCACCGGTGACGGTACGCGAGGTCTCGTCCAATTCGGTGGCAAGTTCCTGCACGCTGCGAACCACCTTGATGAGCTTGTCACCTGACTTGGAGACGGAAAAGATGTTGCGCAGGCGGGCTTCCCGCAGTTCGGCCTCCTGCTCGCGAAGCTGGTGTTCCAGCCGTTTCGCCTTCAGCCGCAGCTCGTCCCTCTCCTGCCGCATCTTTTTCAGCTCTTGTTGCAGCCGCACCTTGAGTTCACCCATGGCGCGCATGTGCGCGTCCCGCTCTTCCTGGAGCGCCCGCTTGGTCTCTTCCAAAGCCTGACGGTGTTCATCCCGGATCTGGGCGATGGTCTGGTTGGTCTCTCCCTTGAGTTGAATGATCTCGGCCTTGCGTTGCGCCTCAAGCTCTTCCATTTGCTGCCGGGAACGTTCAGCCAGGGTCTCGAGCTGATGCTCGTAGGACTCACCCAGCGCCTTTAGGTTGGCATTATTGTCGTTGTTGAGTTTGTCGATAAGGCGCGCGTGCTCCTCCTCCCGGCGTTGCATCTCAGCGGCGTGTGACTGCTTCAGCGATTCCACCGTCTCGTGGTGACTGCGACTCAACTTTTCCAACTGGGCCGCCTGCTCCGCCCGATGTTTTTCCAGATCGGCCATGTAGGCCTTCTCCGCCGCTTCGAGACGCTGTTCCAGCTCTTCCCGCAGTTCGCTCAGCGCCTTGCGCCGCTCCGCTTCCGCCTGGGACAACGCCTCTTCCTTGCGGCGGACCTCCCGGTTCTTACCAATGAGATGGCCAAGGAAGAGCGCCAGCAAAACCAGCACCCCGATGACGCCCAATACAGGCAGGGTAAACAAGCTTGAAAGACCCATGATCCTATTCCTGCGTGATGAATCAGTGGATGTTAGGGAAGCGCTGATAAAAGCCTTCCATGGCTTTATCAGCGCTCGCCGCGCCGCAAACGCGGTTTGCGGCTTGCTCCAAAATCAATGGCTTGGAGCCATTGATTTTGCCGGCACATCCATGTGCCGAAGGAAGGTCTGAATTTTTCAGACCTTCCTTAGCCGCCGGCATCATGCCAGCCACGCGCGTACAAGAAACTGACAAGTATCAAACAGGCAACCCGATTTTTTCGAGATGCGCGAATACCGTCGTCAAAACACTCAGCCACCAACAGCCAGCCGGCAGGCCGCCAGCAGGGAGGCGGGAAAGAGGCCGTACCAGAGCAGCGCCAGGCCGTTCACCGACACGGCGATG
>JALVUB010000260.1 GCA_027023915.1 Sedimenticola sp. | reverse complement strand
CCCGGTTCCATCGGTGGTGACGTGGGTGGCGAAGTTCTGCTCAACATGCCCTGTGGGCCGCACATGCGTCCCCGGGTGACGCTCAGCCTCAACCGCCGCTTCCTGAGCGGCACGGGCGATGATCGAAGGTTCCGGGAACAAATCCTTTGGCAAAAGGACGCTCTGGCCCAGCTCGTGCCTTTTGGCAACGATCAGTGCCGGCTGAGGTTCCGCTTCGAGGTGCCCGAAGATCTGCAGCCATCGGAGCCTCCTTCGGATGACTACCATTTGTGGCGCCTCTATCTCCATCTGCCGCTGCCGGGCATGGATCTGCAGCGGGACTTCGAGATCCCTGTCTATCCCGGTGTTCGTCGCAGCACCCTCTCCCTTGATTCCCGACCTCCTCCCCTCCCTTCGGTGGAGGAGCTGCTTCCCTTGCAGCGCCAGGGCAACCGCCTCCGGCTCTTCTACCCTATGTTGAGACATCCCTTCACCAGCTTCATCCAGGCTCTCTTCGGCGCCTTTTTTGCCGGTGTGGGAATCTTCCTGTGGTACGGCGCTGAAGGCTGGATCGGCCTGCCCATGTACCTGGGCGCCGTGGTCTTCCTGCTGGTAGGCGGACTCATTCTCGCCATCGCCCTCTACTCCGCTTTCAACACCCTGGAAGTGATCCTGGACGGCCGGACGGTGGAGAGCGTTCGCCGCTGGCTTGGCATCCCCTTGCGCCGTTCCCGTTTTCTCTACGGCAACGTGCGCAGGGTCACCGCCGCCAATGCGGCAGTGCGCAGGAACATGCGTCAGCTCAGCTACAACGTCATGGCGGACGTGATGGGACTGCCGAAGCCGGTGATCCTGGCGGAAGGACTCGATTCCACCATGGCGCGCGACCAGGTGATCCGCTTCTTCAACCAGCAGTTCCGTCAGAAACCGCGATAGATCACCGCCACGCCCAGGGCCATCACCAGAAGGCCGGCCAGGCGCCGCGCCAGGGGCCGGCGGAAAACGCTGGAAAGCCAGCCTGCGGCGGCGCCCATGAGCAGCAGGTTGGGCAAGGTGCCCAGGCCGAAAACGGCCATGAGCAATGCGCCCTGGCCCACGCCTCCGGCGGAAAGGGCCCAGATGAGGGTGCTGTAGACCAGGCCACAGGGGAGCCAACCCCATACCACCCCCAGCAGGAAAGCCTGAAACGGCGAACGTACCGGCAACAGCCGCCGGCCCAGGGGCTCGATGTGCCGCCAGATCACTCCCCCAGCCCTTTCAAGGCGCGCCAGTCCGTGCCACCAGCCCCCCAGGTAGAGCCCCAGCAGAATCATGAAGAGCCCGGCCACCACCGCCAATAGCTGTTGCGCGCGGGCCAGGGGCGCGGCGCCGGCCAGCAGCAGCCCCAGGCCGCCGGCCAGGGCGCCGGCAGCGGCATAGCTGCTCACCCTTCCCAAATTGTAGGCCAGTTGCAGCCGCCAGAAGCGGCTGGCGGAAGGCGGCGCCTGCTGCCCCAGGGTGAGAGCGCCGACGATGCCGCCGCACATTCCCAGGCAGTGGACGCCACCAAGCAGGCCAACGACAAAGGCGCCCAGCAGATCAGGTGCCATCATTGCCTCCATTCACCGGCACCCAGCGCCAGGCGGCCGCCACCAGCAGCAGCACCGGCACCCCCATGGCGGCGGTGAGCAGAAAGAAGCCGGGATAGCCCAGCTTCTCCACCAGCACCCCGGAAAAGCCCCCCACGAACTTGGGAAAGAGCAGCATCACCGAGCTGAAGAGGGCGTATTGGGTGGCCGAGTAGGCCACGTTGGTAAGCCCCGACAGATAGGCCACGAAAGCCGCCGAGGCCAACCCGGCGCTGAGGTTGTCGGCGGCCACCACCGCCATCAACAGACCGATCCGGGGGCCACTTTGGGCCAGCAGGGCGAAGAACAGATTGGTGGCCGCCGCCAGCAGGCCGCCGATGAAAAGCATCCGCATCACTCCCAGGCGGGACACCAGCACCCCGCCCAGCGCCGCCCCCACCAGCGTCATGAGAATGCCGAACACCTTGGTGACATCGGCGATCTGGGTCTTGGTGAAACCCAGGTCGATGTAGAAGACGTTGGCGATCACACCCAGCACGATGTCGGAGATGCGGTAGCTGGCAATGAGCGCCAGCAACAGCACCGCCTGCCAGCGGTAGCGTCGCAGGAAATCGGCAAAAGGGCTCACCACCGCCCGCCAGAGCCACTCCAGCAGATCGGCCAGCCAGATGGGAAGCCCCCGCCACTGGCGGATGCGGCGGGCGCCGGCCCGTTCCACTTCGTTGTCGTTGGGCGGCTCCGCCGGCTCGTCCACCAGCAGGGTGGTGACCAGCCCCACCCCCATGGACGCCGCCATCAGCAGATAGGCGAGTCGCCAGGCGTCCGGATGGTAGCCTTCGCCCCCACCGGCCCAGTCGGCGATCCAGAGCACGCCGGCGGAAGCAAGAATCATGGCCAGCCGGTAGCCCACCATGTAGGTGGCAGCCAGGGCCCCCTGCATGCGGGTCTCGGCGCTCTCGATGCGGAAGGCGTCGATGGCGATGTCCTGGGTGGCCGAGGAGAAGGCCACCAGCACCGCCAGCCCCACCAGCAACGGCAATCCTTGTTGCGGATCACTGAAAGCCATGCCCACCAGGCCTGCGGCCACCGCAAGCTGGGAGAGCAGCAGCCAGGCGCGCCGCCGCCCCAGGCTGCGGGTCAGCCAGGGAATGGGCAGTTTGTCCACCAGGGGTGACCAGACCCACTTGAAACCATAGGCCAGGGCCACCCAACTGATGAAGCCGATGGTGGAGCGCTCCACCCCCGCCTCGCGCAGCCACACCGAAAGGGTGCCGAACACCAGCAACAGGGGCAGACCCGAGGAAAAACCAAGGAAAAGCATCACCCGGGCACGGGGATGACGATAGACCTGGAGGCTGTTCCAGCCCCGGGTCAGCAGGGACGCAATGGGTTGGGAAACCGGCATGAGCGGCGATTATACGCTACCATTCGCCCATCTTTTTTGATGGAAAAGTCTCATGCGGCCTTATCAGAAAGCTTTTCTCGAATTCGCCCTGGAAAAGGGGGTGCTGCGCTTTGGCGAGTTCACTCTCAAATCAGGGCGCGTCAGTCCCTACTTTTTCAATGCCGGCCTGTTCAACACCGGCGAAGCCCTGGCCCGGCTGGGACGCTATTACGCCCAGGCCATTGTCGATTCGGGCATTGATTTCGACCTGCTCTTCGGCCCCGCCTACAAAGGTATTCCACTGGCATCGGTGACCGCCGCCGCGCTTTTCGAGCAGCACCAGCGTGATCTCGCCTGGGCCTTCAACCGCAAGGAGGCCAAGGATCACGGCGAAGGCGGCGCCATCGTCGGCCATCCGCTGGAAGGACGAGTGCTCATCATCGACGATGTCATCACCGCCGGCACCGCCATCCGCGAATCGATGGACATTCTGAAAGCCCAGGGCGCCGAGCCAGCTGGCGTGGTGATCGCGCTCGACCGCCAGGAGCGCGGCAAGGGCGAAAAGTCGGCCATCCAGGAGGTGGAGCAGGAGTATGGCATTCCGGTGATCGCCATTGCCCGGCTTGACGACCTGGTGGAGTTTCTGCGACAGCATGGCGACGCTCCGGAGATGGTCAACGCCATCGAAACCTACAGGGAGCGTTACGGCGTATAAGCAAAAAACCACACTGGAATATCGTTATTTTCTTGAGCTGGATCAATATCAGTTTCCACTGAAGCGTTAAACTACGCCTTAAGGTATTGGAAACAATATCTTGCCATTCGGGTAATGGAAGTTATCCAGAATGTTCTCACTCCTCCTGACTGTTGTCAGATTTAGCCCGCCTTCACACGGCGGGCTTTTTTCTTGCCCTTTCAAGCCTCTTTCAGCACCGCTTCCACCTTCTCTTCCGTAACCGGAAAAGCCACCGCCCGCCACACGGGAAACCGCTGGCGGAAGCGATCAAACGGCTCCTGGTGCTCGGGCGGATAGAAAACCAGCAGTTTCACCTGAGGGTGACGCTGGAGAATGGCGCCCAGGGTCTCCAGGTTGGAGCTGCGGTCACGAAAATCGGTCTGGTAGTTGTATTCGGCCACGATCAGGTCGGGCAGTTGTTTCTTTATGTAAGAGCGCGCCTTGCGCTGGGAGGTGACCCACTCCACCTGATACCCCAGCCGCTGGTAGAGCGGAATCAGATTGGGATAGCCGCCCAGCTCGACAATGGCCAGAAGCCGCTTGCTCATGCCCCACCCTCTTCAACGCACTGCCTTTCAAGGTGCCGCCGGATGGGTTCGGCGGCATTGGCGCCATGCAGCCGGTAAAGATCCAGAAGCTCTCGCGCCAGCCGCGGCCAACGCTCCCGGTCGGCCTGGTGCAGCTCCCGCAGGGGCGCCAGCTCGCCGCTGACGCACCACGCTTCATAGGCCCTCTTGAGCCGGGGATAGAGATGGGCGCGCATGCCGCTGAGATTGCCCAGATAAAAATGGATGGAGGGCGCGCTGCCCTCTTCCAAC
>JALVUB010000259.1 GCA_027023915.1 Sedimenticola sp. | reverse complement strand
ACCCGTCGCACCGATTCCACGCCGGCGCGGTGACCAGCATGGCGCGGCTTGCCACGGGCCCGCGCCCAGCGGCCGTTGCCATCCATGATGATCGCGACGTGGTGGGGTATCCGATCTGGAGGAAAGTGGTTGGAGGACATCCGGTCCGACGGTTTCAGACCGCCATCAGATCCTTTTCCTTGGCTTCCAGCATCTCGTCGATCTCCTTGATGTGCTGGTCGGTGAGCTTCTGGATCACCTCCTGGCCGCGGCGTTCGTCATCCTCGGTAATCATCTTTTCCTTCACCAGATCCTTGAGGTCGCCATTGGCGTCGCGCCGGATGTTGCGCACCGCCACGCGCGCCTGCTCGCCTTCCTGGCGCACCACGCGGGTAAGATCGCGACGCCGCTCCTCGGTGAGCGGTGGCATGGGCACCCGAATCACCGTGCCGGCGGTGTTGGGATTGAGGCCCAGGTCTGACTCCATGATCGCCTTTTCCACCGGCTTGACCATGTTCTGTTCGTAAGGCTGGATCACCAGGGTGCGAGCGTCTTCCACGCTGATGTTCGCCACCTGTTTCAACGGCACCTCAGTGCCGTAATAGCTCACCGTAAGATGATCCAGCAGGCTGGGATGGGCGCGCCCCGTGCGGATCTTGCTCAGATTGTCGTGAAGCGCCTTTATCGTCTTGTCCATGCGCTCCGCCGCGTCCTTCCGGATATCGTCGATCATTGGTTCTCTCCACTGGTCACCAGTGTTCCAATCTCTTCTCCAGCCAGCAGCCGGCTCAGGGCACCGGGTTGGTAGATGTTCATCACCCGCAACGACAGACCGTGATCCCGGCAGAGCACCATGGCGGTGGCGTCCATCACGCCCAGGCGCTCGTCCAGGGCCTGATCGAAAGTGAGCCGGTTGTAGCGGCGCGCCTCGGGATTGCGCACCGGATCGTCCGTATAGACGCCATCCACCTTGGTGGCCTTCACCAACAAGTCGGCGCCGATCTCAACCGCCCGCAGGCTGGCCGCCGAATCGGTGGTAAAGAAAGGATTGCCGGTGCCCGCCGCCATAATCACCACCCTGCCCCGCTCCAGGTGCTCCACTGCCCTGTACCTAGTGTAAGGCTCGCACACCTGCTCCATGCCCAGAGCCGAGAGCACGCGCGCGTCCGCGCCGGCGCGGCGCAGGGCGTCACCCATGGCAAGGGAGTTCATCACCGTCGCCAGCATGCCCATGTGATCGCCGGTGACCCTGTCCATGCCGCCGCCAGCCAGGCCGGCGCCACGAAAGATGTTGCCGCCACCGATCACCATGCCGATACCAACACCCGCGGCGGCCAGCTCGGCCACTTCGCCGGCAAGCCGCTCCAGCATGGCAGGATCGATACCGAAATCAGCCTCGCCCATGAGCGCCTCGCCACTCAATTTAAGCAGAACACGTCGTAAGGCGGGACTTTCGTCAGTCATGGGAGCCGGCCACTCGAAACCAAAGAGGGAAACAGGGTGGGAATGGTAGCAACAGCAGCGCCGATTGTGTAGCCATGGCCACAGCAAAAAAGGCGCGGCCCCGGGGCACGCGCCTTTTCAGGAAACGAAGAGGGATTCAGCCACGCATCTGCGCCTTCACCTCCTCGGCAAAATTCTCCTGCTTTTTCTCGATACCCTCGCCCACTTCGAAACGGACAAAGGCGTTTACGCCGGCACCCTTCTCCTCCAGGAGCTTGCCCACCTTCTGATCGGGGTTCTTGACGAAGGGCTGACCGGTAAGCGTCACCTCGCCGATGAACTTGCGCAGGCGGCCCTCGATCATCTTCTGGATGATATTGTCGGGCTTGCCGCTCTCGCGCGCCTGCGCCTCGAAAATTTCACGCTCCTTGGCGAGCAGCTCTTCGGGAATATCCTTCTCTTCCACGCAGACGGGATTGGATGCGGCGATATGCATGGCCAGATCGCGTCCCAACTCGTCGTCACCCCCCTCGAGATCCACCAGCACACCGATGCGGGTGCCGTGGCGATAGGTGGCCAGCCGCCCCTTGGGCGCCATGCGAACAAAACGGCGCACGTTGATATTCTCACCGATCTTGGAGACCAGTGCCTGGCGCGCCTCTTCCACCGTGGTGTCTTCACCCTCGTGCAACGGCAGTGCCTTGAGCGCCTCCACGTCCTCCACGTCGCTGGAAAGCACCCGCTCGGCCACCGCGTTGGCAAAGGAAAGGAAATTGTCGTCCTTGGCCACGAAGTCGGTTTCGCAGTTGACCTCGGCCATGGCCACCTTGCCGCCGTCCTCGCTGGGCAGAATGATGATGACGCCCTCGGCGGCGATGCGACCCGCCTTCTTGGCCGCCTTGGCCTGACCGGACTTGCGCATGTTCTCGATGGCTTTTTCGATATCGCCTTCGGTCTCCACCAGCGCCTTCTTGCACTCCATCATGCCGGCGCCGGTGCGCTCACGCAGTTCTTTCACCAGAGCTGCTGTAATTGCCATGGTATTGCACCTCTAAATATGTGGAATATTGTCACGCCCGGCCCCCGCCCGCCGCGGGGACAGGAGCCGGCATCGAACGTCTTCAGCCTTCGGCTGCGGCTGTTGCCGGTTCTTTTGTGTCGGTCTTGCCGCCGCCAGCCACCGCCTGGGCCGCCACCGCGCGGCCTTCCAGCACGGCCGCCGAAGCGCCCTGCACATAAAGCTGGATGGCCCGGATGGCATCGTCGTTGCCGGGAATGATGTAGTCCACCAGGTCGGGATCGTTGTTGGTGTCCACCACCCCCACCACGGGAATGCCCAACTTGCGCGCCTCGGCCACGGCGATGTCCTCATGGCCGGTGTCGATGACAAAAAGGGCATCGGGCAGCCCTTTCATATCCTTGATGCCCCCCAGGCTGCGCTCCAGCTTCTCCAACTGCCGCTTGAGGCCCAATGCCTCTTTTTTGCTGAACTTCTGCTCCAGGGAACCGTCGGCGGCCATCGCCTCCAGCTCCTTGAGCTTGTTGATGGAGAGCTTGATGGTCTTGTAGTTCGTCAGCATGCCGCCAAGCCAGCGATGGTTGACGAAAGGCATGCCGCAACGCTCCGCCTCTTCCTTGATGACGTTACTTGCCGCGCGCTTGGTGCCGACGAAAAGAATCTTGCCGCCGTTGGAAGCGAGCTTGCCGATGAAGTTCATCGCCTCGTTGAAAAGCGGCAGGGTCTTTTCCAGGTTGATGATATGGATTTTGTTGCGCTGACCGAAGATGTAGGGTGCCATCTTCGGGTTCCAATAGCGGGTCTGGTGCCCAAAATGAACGCCAGCCTCGAGCAACTGGCGCATGGTCACTTTGCTCATGATCTTGCCTCTTGGTTGGGGTTAAGCCTCCGCGGCTCCTGGCGCGCCGACCCCTTTTCTCGGGGCACCCCGGCGCAACCTAGGTCGGAGTCGCGTGTGTATTTGCCGTCAGGCGGCGCGTTTTATACCATAGCCGGCCTTTTCCGACAATTCCGAAGCCGGATGGCCATTTCCATCAAAACCCCCGAAGAGATCGAAAAAATGCGGGTGGCATGCCGCCTGGCAGCGGAGGTGCTGAAGATGATCGAGCCCCACGTCCGGGCCGGCGTCACCACCAACGAGCTGGACAAACTCTGCCACGACTACATCGTCAAGGAGCAACAGGCCATTCCGGCGCCACTCAACTATCACGGCTTTCCAAAATCCATCTGCACCTCGGTGAACCATCAGGTGTGCCACGGCATTCCCAGCGACAAAAAGCTCAAGAAAGGGGACATCGTCAACATCGACATCACAGTCATCAAGGACGGCTATCACGGCGACACCAGCAAGATGTTTTATGTGGGCAAGCCGACCCCCGCCGCCAAGCGCCTTTGCGAGATCACCTATGAAGCCATGTGGCGGGGCATCCGGGTGGTCCGCCCCGGCGCCCATTTCGGCGACATCGGCGAGGCGATCCAAAAGTTCGTGGAAGCCAACCACTATTCCGTGGTGCGGGAATATTGCGGCCACGGCATAGGTCGCGGCTTCCATGAAGACCCCCAGGTACTTCACTACGGCAAGCGTGGCACCGGCCCAAAGATGGAGCCGGGCATGACCTTCACCATCGAGCCCATGGTGAACGCCGGCAGAAAAGAGGTCAGGCAGCTTGGTGACGGTTGGACGGTGGTCACCAAGGACCGCCGCCTCTCGGCCCAGTGGGAACACACCATCCTGGTGACGCCCACCGGCTACGAGGTACTTACCCTGCGGGAAGAAGAAAAGAGCGCCCTCGCCGCCGAGGCCGGCTGATGCCCCTTTCCCTCATAGAAAAACTCGACCAGTCACTGGCCCTGGGCCAGGAACCACTGTCGGTCTATCGGGGAACCATCCGTGAAAGCCGGGAACAGTCAGCCCGCCGCTTTCAGGCCGGCGACCCGGTGGAAGAGCTGGTCCACGAGCGGGCCACCTTCATCGACCAGCTTCTGCTGCGCATCTGGCGCCACTTCATGAGCGGCTATCCGGCGGCCACCCTGGTGGCGGTGGGCGGCTACGGGCGCGGCGAGCTTCACCCGGCCTCGGACATCGATCTGCTCATTCTGGTGCGGAACCCCCCGTCGGAAAA
>JALVUB010000258.1 GCA_027023915.1 Sedimenticola sp. | reverse complement strand
GCCCGCTACGCCGCGCGCCGGGGGCGGGGCGATTTCGATCAGGGGCGCGGGATCGCGCTCGCGCACGGTGATGGCGCGCACGATGCAGCCGCGCCGGGCCAGGGTCTTCAGGCAGGCGAGCACGTCGTCCAGCCGGGCGGCGAGCTTGCCGTTGCTATGCGGGTTCTTGTTCATTGCTTTGCTCCTTTGCTGTGTTCGCAGGTCGGGCAGGTCTTGTAGAGCTGCACGCGCAGGGGGTTGGTGGCGGCGAAGGCGCTGGCGCGCCGCTGGTGCTCGATGCAGCGGTTGCGCGGCATTTCGCCGATCACCGGGCAGTCGACGGTGGCCCCCATGAGGGCGCCCCTTACGGCCTCTTCCACGGCGTGTTGATCGCCCTTGTAGGTGCCTTTGAGCACCTGGTTGACCACCGCCGGGGAGTAGCCGATGAGCTGGGCCGCCCGGGCCTGGGAGGTGCGCTGGCACTCTTGCCGGAGGGCCTCGATCCAGTCCTCTTTCATTGGCGGATTCCTCCCTGGAATACCCGGTGCTCGTTGGGGTCGTAGGTGTTGCCGTCGCTCTGCAGCCGGGGGGCGTGGGGGCCGGTGTCGCGCACCAGTTGATAGACCTGGTGCCCCCCTTTGCGGCCGTTGGCCTTGGGCTGGACGATCCGCAGATAGCCGGCGCGGCACAGGCCGATGCAGTACTTGCGGGCGTTGTCCAGGCCGATCTCGGCGGTGGCCGCCAGGTCGGGCAGGCTGAAGCGCCGCAGCACCCGCATGGCGGTCCAGGCTCTGTCTCTTGCGCGCGGCTGCCGGTGCCAGGCGCGGGTGCGGGCTCCTGTGCGGCGCGCCATCAGCGGTTCCTCTTCAGCGGGGCGACCTTGCCGCCCCGGGCGTTTGGCGCGGCGGGCGTGCCAAGGAAGAAGTCGGCCCCCTTGGGCCAGTCCTCCAGGGCCATGGACTGGAGGCCGCGCCGGCGGGCGTGGCCCTCGATGTGCGACAGCCCCACCACCAGGCGGCGGATCTCGGCGCCGTTGCCGTTCTTGGGGCTGGCGGCGGCGTGCAGGGCCTGGAGCAGGTCGTCGGCCACCTGGATCTCGCACAGGCCGTCGGCCAGCAGGCGGGCGTCCTCCAGGTCGATGCCCTGAAAAGGCACCCACTGGGCGATGCGGCCGGTGAACTGCTCGTTGCCCTTGATGCGCTTCTCGATGCCGTGCATGCCGATGAGGATCACCGGGCAGGTGCTCATGTCATGGATGTCTCGCAGGGTGTCGAGCAGGCGGCGGCTCTCGATGATGTAGTCGGCCTCGTCCAGGAAGAGCGGGCGGCCGGTCTCGGCCAGGCGGCGGATGATGGCGTCCACCATCTCGCCGTTGTTCATCTTGCGTACGTCGATGTCCAGCTCCCGGGCGATGGCGCTGAGCATGCCCTTGGGGCTCCACAGCCGCAGGGCGCGCACGTACACGCCGTGGCACTGGGTGACGAACCAGGCCACGGCGGTGGTCTTGCCGTAGCCGGTGGGACCCCAGACGATCCCCAGGCCGGGCATGCCCAGCGAGCGGCTGATGAGGGCGTCGCCCGCCGCCTTGAGGCGGTTGACGTTCTTGACGGGTAGGGTTCTGTGTCTCATAATCAACCTTGCTTTGCGTTTCGCCCGGTTGCAGCCGGGCGTTCTCTTTATCAGAAGTCCTCGGCGGTCAGGCCGAAGGCCTCGAAAAATTCCTGCTGCGACTGGTACTGGCCGCTGGCCTTGTAGCCCTCCAGCCCCAGCCGCTCCTCCTCGCTCACCGTCTCGCCGGCCTCGATGCGCGCCTCCACCCGCAGCCAGTGGGCGTGGATCTTGCGCAGGTCCACCTCTTCCAGCACGTTCTGGTTGTGCTGCTCGAACTCGTCGCGGAAAGCGGCATAGTCGATCACCTCGGCCTGGGTGTCCGGCGCCGCCTGGCCGGCGGCGGCCTGGCGGGCCCGGGCGGCCTCGTCCAGCGCCGGGGTGCTGTAGGGCTCGGAGGGCGCGGGGAAGGCGGTGACCTTGCCGGACTGGCGCTTGCGGTGCTCCAGGATGGCTTCGGCGGGGTTCTTGTGGACGGCGTTCAAGGCCCCCTTGAGGGCGGCTTTCTGCTCGCTCATCAACCGTTTCTGCACGGCCCGGGCGGCGGCGGCCTTCTCCGCCGGCGAGAGCCCCAGCAGGCGGTCGCACTCGGCAATGCAGAGGAAGCCCTCTTCGCTGTAGACGTAGAGCCGGCCCAGGTCGTCCGGATCGCGCCGCAGCCGCACTTCGCGGCCGATGTAGGGCACCAGCTCGGGCGCGGTGTAGTGGTGGTGCTCGAAACGGATGCCCTTCTTGCCCACGGTGCGGGTGCCGGCCACTTCGAGGAGCAACAGGTCCAGGGCATGGGGGTCGCTGATGCGCCGCACCGGCTGGCCGGCGGCCAGCTCGAAGGGGGTGCGGCCGTCCAGCCCCTGGTGGGGGTTGCGGGCGTAGATGTGTTCGCACCAGTCGTCGATCTTCGCCTGCAATTCCTCGGCGGTGAGGGAAACCTCGATCACCTCGTTCGGGTCCATCACCCGCTGGGCAAAGCTCTTGCGCGCCTCGATCTCTTTGCGCTCGGCCACGTTGTGGCCGATGAAGCCGGGCAGCAGGTCGAGCAGGCCGTGGCTGAGGGTGCGCATGGCCCGCTCGATGGTGCCCTTCTGCTCGGAGGCGAACGGCAGGCAGAGCTGGTGGTCGATCCGCAGCTCGCGCAGCACGGTGTCGAAGTGCTCGCTCACGTAGTCCTTGCCGTTGTCGGTGCGCACCGCCTCGGGCACGCCCCAGTCGAGCACCGCGTCGCGGAAGGTCAGGCAGACGGCGGCGGCCTTGGAGGTCTTGCTCACCCGGAACTTGAGCCGGCGGCTGTACAGGTCGATGACGCCGATCACGCAGTGGCGGCCGTCCTTGAGCATCCAGTCGGCGGGGGTGGAGTCCATCTCCCACAGCTGGTTGAGCCGCTCGATGCCGTCGTAATGGCTGCCGTGGGCCACCAGGTAGACGTTCTTCCACCGGTCCGGGTTGGTAAGATAGGTCCAAAGCTGGGCGTTCTCACTTTTCCAGCGGTTGATGAAACGGCGGATGCCGGCCTCGGAAACGATGTCCAGATGGGGGTACTCCGCCGCCAGGAACGCCTTGATCTTTTTGCCGGTGATGTGGGGATACCGCAGCAGGCACCCCAGCACGATCTGCTGCAGCTCCAGGTTGGTGTCGATCTTGCCGGTGCCCCGGCGGTTGCCGTAGCCGTCGGTCAGCCCCCACAGGCCCTGCCGGTCATGCCGCTGGCGCCAGCGGTACACCGTGGCCGAATTGAGACTGACCAGGCCGCGCCGATGGGGCAGCCAGGGCCGGTGTTCCTCGGGAACGGCCACCTCGCCGGTCACCAGGGCCTGGCAGAATGCGTCCACCCCGCGGCGGCCCGGCATCCCGAGCTGTTGCTGGTAGGCCTCGCACGCTTGCAGCACCCATAGCCGGGCGCGGGCGCGATGCCGCTTGGGGTGCCCGCCCGGCAGCGCCATCCACTTCCGCATCCCCTCCTGCCGCTGCTCGTCCAGGGCCTTTTGCGCCGCCTCGCTCACCGCCTCCTCCACCGGCGTCTTGGGCAGTTGCTGCAAGGCCAGATGGGCGCGGGTTTCCATGGGTAGGGAGGAGAGGTGGTATTCGTAACCCTTTCCACGTGCTCGCTTGCGTGACTGCCATTTCTCGCGCTGTGCTTTCGACCGCACACGCCGTTCCGTCCCCGGCATCCCCGGCAACCCGGCCAGCTCGCGGGCGTTGTACCACTCTTTCATGCCACACCTCCATCGAATGGGCGGGAGCCGCCCTCCCTGCTATCCTGGCGGTCACCACACACACCAGACAGGGAGGCGCTCCCAATGAGCGACGTGACGATTTCGCAGATGTTGGCGATGATTACCGAAGTCCACGACCACCTGATTGATGCCATGACAGACGAGGACATCCGGGTGCTCCAGAGGTTTCTGCGCGGGATGAGCAAGACGCAATGGCTCGAAGCCAGGCGCAAATTGACCGGACTCGTGAACGAGTTCATTGCGATGACTCCCGAGGATCGCGTTCGTGAGTTTCCTGACCGACTGAATCGCGCGCTTTTGAAATTGGTGTCATGGCAGATGTGCGTGGAGCTTCGAATGCTGTTTCTGGAGCTGGATGAAATCCCTGAAATACACTCGAAACACCCGCATCTTTTATCTCGGCGGCTAGTTGGCGCAGCCGTTTTCTCTCTTCAGCTAGTTGAGCGCGGTGCGCTTCTCTGGCCTTTTCACATAGGTTCGCCGTTCGTTGAGGGTTCATGACGCCACCTCTCCCATCAGCTTCTTCAATTTCCGGATCTGCGCCTCCGTCTCCTCCTTGGCCCGGATCAGCTTCCCTAGCTGGGCGGCCAGGTTCTCCTTGCCCAGGTACAACCGTCCGCCCCGCACCTCCGCCAGCCAGTTCGTCAGCGCGTGCGACTCGCAAGCGCTCTCCAGCGCCGCCGCCAGCCAGAACGGCAGATTCCACGCCTCCCGCGCCTCGCTGGTGTAGGCGTCCAGCATCGCCTTGGTGATCTCCTTCC
>JALVUB010000257.1 GCA_027023915.1 Sedimenticola sp. | reverse complement strand
AGCGACGCCCTCGGCCGTATCCTGGCCGAGCCGGTGCGCAGCACCATAGACGTGCCCGGCTGGGACAACAGCGCCATGGACGGCTACGCCGTGCGGGTGGCCGACATCCCCGCCGAGGGCACCCGGCTGAAGGTCTCCCAGCGCATTCCCGCCGGCACCGCGCCCCGGCCCCTGGCGCCCGGCACCGCCGCCCGCATCTTCACCGGCGCCCCCGTTCCCGAGGGCGCCGACGCGGTCGTGATGCAGGAACAGACCCGCGCCGAGGGCGACGAGGTTGTGTTCAACCAGGTGCCGTCGGCCGGCGCCAACATCCGCCGCGCCGGCGAGGACATCGAGAAAGGCTCCACCATCATCGAGGCCGGCACCCGCCTGCTGCCCCAGCACCTGGGGCTGGCCGCCTCGGTGGGGGTTCCCGAGCTCACCGTGAAGCGGCGGCTGCGGGTGGCGGTGCTGGCCAGCGGCTCGCCGGGCATCCGCAGCTCGTCGCCGCTGGAGCCCGGCATGATCTACAACTCCACCCTCTTCACCCTCTCCGGCCGGCTGCGCGCCATGGGCTGCGAGGTGATCGACATGGGGCAGGTGGCCGACACCCTGGAGGCCACCAAGGCGGCGCTGGCCCGGGCCGCGGAAGACGCCGACCTGGTGGTGGCATCCGGTGGCGTCTCGGTGGGCGAGGAGGATCACGTGAAGCCGGCGGTGGAGGCCCTGGGCAGCCTCGACCTGTGGAAGGTCGCCATCCGCCCGGGCAAGCCCCTGGCCTTCGGCCACATCGGTGACACCCCCTTCCTCGGCACCCCCGGCAACCCGGTGTCGCTGTTCGTCACCTTCCAGCTCTTCGGCCGCCCCTTCATCCTGAAATCCATGGGCCTGTCGGCCTTTCACAACCGGGCCATCCGCGCCGTCGCCGCCTTCGACTGGCCCAGGCCCGACAAACGGCGGGAGTTTCACCGCGCCCGGTTGCAGCGCGGCGCCGACGGCGGCAATACGGTAGAGGTCTATCCCAGCCGCTCCTCCGCCGTCCTCAGCTCGGTGACCTGGGCCAACGGCCTGGTGGTGCTGCCCGAGAACCGGGTGGTGCGCGCCGGTGACGAGGTGGAGTTCCTGCCCTTCTGCGAACTCATCGGGTGGGGCGCATGATAAAACTGCTCTACTTCGCCAGCCTGCGGGAACGGCTGGGCACCGCCGGCGAAGAGCTGACGCTGCCCGCGGGCGTGAAGGACGTGGCCGCCCTGCGCCGCCATCTCGCCGGCCGCGGTGGCCCCTGGTCCGAAATCTTCGCCGGGGAGGAGACGGTGCTGGCCGCCGTCAACCAGGAGATGGCGCAGGACGACACCCCGGTGAGCGACGGCGACGAGGTGGGCTTCTTCCCCCCGGTGACGGGGGGTTGAGGCGCTTCAGCGCTGCAGAATACGCCAAACCGCCTCTGGAACCAGCCAGCGCACGCTCAGGCCGGCATCCAGCCGGCGGCGGATGTCGCTGGAGGAGATCTCGAGCTGGCTCACCGGCTGGAACAGGATGCGTCCCGCCGGCGCTTTGTGGAGATCCGCCGCTTGGGCGGTGATGCGCCCTTCCGCCAGCGCCTCCAGCCCCTCCTCCATGAACAGTGGCTCGCCCGGCCGCTCCATTACCACCAGGTGGGCCAGCTTCAGGATTTCCTTCGGTTGCCGCCAAGTGTGAAAAGCGGCAAAGGCGTCGCGCCCCAGAAGCAGGCAGAGGGACACCTCGCCGCCCAGCTCCCGGCGCAGGGACGCCAGGGTGTCCACGGTGTAGGAGGGCCGGTCGGCGTCGATCTCGCGCCGGTCCACCTCGAACCCCGGCTGGCCCGCCAGCGCCGCCTCCAACATCTCCAGCCGCAGCGCCGCCGGAAACCTGGGCTGGGCGCGATGCACCGCCCGACCCAGGGGCACCAGCCGAAGCTCGGCCAGCCCCAGCGCCTCGTACACCTCCAGCGCCGTGCGCAGGTGGCCGATGTGGACCGGGTCGAAGGTGCCGCCGAAGATGCCGATCATCTGAAATCCCTGTAATAGCGGAGCGGAAAATTCACGTAACATTACCGCAGGAAGCACCCAGCGAAAAATCCCTTGAGGCTGGAAGTCAGAGAAAGGCCATGATTGACTACACCAAATTCGAAAAAGCGCTTCAGCACCTGGAGGCCCAGTTCCATAATTACCGCACCCTCGACCCCTCCTTGCCCACACTGCTCCAGGAAGCAGTGGCCGAATCGGTGGGGCAACGTTTCGAAACCACCTACGACTGCCTGTGGAAGGTATTGAAGCGCCACCTGGTAGAGAAGCTGGGCCTTCCCGAGGTCCCCAACAGCCCCAAACCGGTCTTTCGCCTGGCTCATGAAAACCGTCTTCTGCCCGGAGAGATCGAAGACTGGATCGAGCATGCCAACTTGCGGGTCGCCACGGCACACGATTACAGCGGAGAAAAGACACAAAAGGCGCTGGAACGGATGGAAGACTTCATTCGCGACGCCATCGCCCTGCACGAACGGCTCAGCGGAAAACCGTGGCGATGAACACTCCCTTGCTACTGAGCGACCGGCATCTCGCGGAGGTCCGTTCCCTTCTGGAGCGGCATCTACCCGGCGTAGAGGCCTGGGCCTATGGCTCCAGGGTCAAAGGCACCGCCAGGCCCTGGTCCGATCTCGATCTGGTGGTCTTCGCCGAACCCGACCGGCAAAAGGCCGTGTCCGGGCTGCGCGAAGCCTTTGAGGAAAGTGATCTGCCCTTCCGGGTCGATCTGTTCGTCTGGGACGAAATACCGGAATCCTTTCGGGAAAATATCCGCAAGGAACACGTCGTTCTGACCAGTGAAGGAAAAGCCCCCACGGGCCAGTGACTTAAGCATGCATCTGTTTACCCACAAACGCACCGTCGGCGTGGTCGGCATCGGCAACTCGGGCAAGACGGTTCTGCTCACCTCGCTCATCAGCCACCTGAAGAACCACCATCCCGAGCTGTTGCGGCTGCATTCCGGTTCGAAAAAACAGCCGGCGGAAATCATCTGTTTCAAAGAACGAGCCCTGCCGGGAATGAAGATTCCCATGCTGCCGCATGAGAAGTACTACAACAGCTTCCGCCACGAGATGCGCTGGCCGGACAAGACCGCCGACGCGCTCTATTACCATTGCGCTTTTCAGCGCAGGGACTGGTCCTGGACCGACGTGGAGCTGACCTTCATCGATTTCCCCGGCGAGCGCTTCAACGACCTGCTGATGCTGGACGACAAGATGGATTTCGCCGGCTGGAGCACGCAGGTTCTGGATCGCCTGGAGAGTCATCCCGAGAGCCGGGCCCTGGCGGCCGACTACCTGGCCACGGTGAAATCGCAGCTGTCTGCCGGCCTCCCCGACGCCGAAGCGGTGCTCCACGCCTACCGCCTGCTGCTGGCGCGCCTGATGCAGAACTACAGCGCTTTCATTACCCCGTCGGTTTTCGCGCTGGACACCCAGGGCCGGATGCCGGAAAACCACCCCGATCCAGCGCGGGTCGCCAAGGGCCGCCTGCTGGGCCTTAACGAGGAAAGCCAGTTCGCCCCCCTACCCGCCGAAGATAAAAACACCCCCTTGCATCAGGCATTCCGAAAAGCCTTCGACGATTACCGTAAGGCGCTCATCCGCCCCCATTTCGATCTGCTGAGACGTTGTGATCTGCTGCTGGTGCTGGTGGACATCCCCGGGCTACTGGCCGGCAATGTGGGCCGCTTCAACGACACCGAACAGATCATCGGCGACGTGCTGGCGGCAGCCGGGCGCAAAAGGGGCTTCAGCATCTTCTCCTTTCGCAACCTGAAGAAAGTCGCTTTCGTCGCCACCAAATCCGACACCATACAGCCCCAGGACAGCGACCGCCTGCGGGCGCTGTTGAAGGAGCTGGTGTGGCACAAGGCGCGCAACCATCCCGACCTGCCCCACGAGCTGTTCACCTGCGCCGCCATACGCTCCACCCATGTGAACGCCAAGGGTGTGCTGGAGGGTTATCCGGTCTGGTCGCCGGAAGGGCGGCTGATTCCGCCGCCGACTCCGGATCAACCCATGCACCGTCTCCACCCCTCCCGCCTGCCGGAGTGCTGGCCGGAACACTGGCAAGCGGGGGATTACGCCTTTCCCGAAGTCTGGCCGCTGTTGCCGGCGCGGCGCAACCTGCCGCCCCGCCACCTGGGGCTCAACGCCATCGTCGATTTCATCCTGGAGAGCTGACCGTGGACGGACAAGAACCAGATTCCACTCCGCAAGGCCCCCGCAAGGGCGACACCCTGCTGGGCCGTCCGCGGCCACACGCCAGTACCGGAGAGCCGGGCCGGACCACCCTGGCCACCCTCCAGGAAGAGGAGCGACAACAGGCGCGGGAGGCGGCGGAGCAGGCGATCACCGATCCGCCCATCCGTTACTCCCTGCGCTGGCTGAAGGGGCTCTTTCTGCTGCTGCCCCTGGCGGTTGGGCTCATCGGCTGGTTCCTGCTCTCCCAGTTCGTCTGGCTCAGCCAGGCCCTGGCCCAGGCGCCGGTTCCGGTGCAGGTGGTGGGCTGGACACTGGTGGCGCTGCTCACAGCCCTGGTGGCCTGGCCCCTGTGGCGGCTGCTGCGCCGTTATCGTCGACTGTCCCGGGTTCGCCAGA
>JALVUB010000256.1 GCA_027023915.1 Sedimenticola sp. | reverse complement strand
GGATGCGGGCGTTGCGCAGCACGTGGCGGAAGAGCACCGCCGCTTCCGACAGCCCCTTGGCGCGGGCGGTGCGGACGAAATCCTTGCCGATTTCTTCAAGAAATAGGGTGCGGTACCAGCGCGAGCCGGCGCCGATGCCGGAGATGACGCCGATCACCACCGGCAGCACCAGGAAACGCCATCCCGCCAGCCCCGGCTGGTAGCCGGAGATGGGAAAGAGGCGCAGCAGCTTGCCCAGCAGCACCTGGCCGCCGATGATGTAGAAGAGCGCCGAGATGGACATCATCGCCACGCAGAGCACCACCCCCCAGAAGTCGAGATAGGAGCCGCGGAAGAAGGCCAGGGTGAGGGCAAAGGTGATGTTCACCGCCAGCCCCACCAGCAGCACCGGCACGGCGATGGCCAGGCTGGGCCACATGCGCTGGCGGATGTCGGCGCCGATGTCACGACCGCTGTCGGAGCGGCCGAAGTCGAAGGCGAAGAGCCGCGCCGACTTGTCGAAAAAGATGGTGTCGGTGACCTTCTCCAGCCCTTCGCCGTTGCTGTTCCACACCAGAGGCTTGTCGTAGCCGTGCTCCTTCTTCCACTGTTCGATGGCGGCCTGGCTCACCCGCTTCACCCCCAGGTGGAGCCGCGCCATGTCGTCGGGCGAGTTGACCACGAAGAAGAGCACGAAGGTGAGCAGGTTCACCCCGATGAGGATGGGGATGGCGTAGAGCAGCCGACGGATGATGTAGGCGGTCATCGCGCCTTGCTCCTCAAGCGCCGGCGGTAGTCGCGCGCCGCCGGCAGGGCGGAGAGCAGCAGCAGCGCTGCCAGCAGCCACAGGGGCCAGGTGACGGGGCGGTTCCACTCCTTCTGCTTCTCGGCGCGCAGCCTGCCGTCGATGCGCTTGTATTTGAGGGTGTTGTTGGCCATCAGGTGGGGCAGGGCGTTGTGGTACCAGGCGTGGTGCAGGCTGAACGCCTTGGGAAAATAGCCGAAGAGCCAGGGCGACTCCTGTTGCAGTATGGCCACCATGCGGTCGATCACCGCCTGCCGCGCCGGGCCGTTGGGCAGGTTCTTCATCCGCTCGAAGAGGCGGTCGTATTCGGCGTTATGGAAGTTGGCGGCGTTTTCACCCTGGTGCTTCACCTTGCCGTTGGGGCCGTAGAGGAGGAACAGGAAGTTCTCCGGGTCGGGATAGTCGGCGTTCCAGCCCCAACTGAAGATCTGCGCCGTTCCCTTGAGCATCTTTTCCTGGAAGCGGTTGTAGTCGGTGGCCCGCACCACCAGCGAGATGCCCAGCTTGCGGAACTGGTTGACATACCACTGGAGCACCGACTTGCTGCCGGGGCCGGTGAGGGCGGTGTCGTAATAGAGTACCAGGGGCTGGCCGGTGGCGGGGTCGATGCCGTCGGCGTAGCCCGCCTCCGCCAGCAGCCTGCGCGCCTCGTCGATGGCGCGGCGCACCGGCCGCCCCTTTTCCCAGCGGTAGACCACCGGGTTCATCCCCGCCCTGCCGTCGCGGTGACCGAAGATGCCCGGCGGCAGGGGGCCGTGGGCCGGCAGGCCGCGGCCGTTGTTGAAGATGGCGATGTACTCCTCCCAGTCCACGGCGATGGCGATGGCCTGCCGCAGCTTGCGCGCCCGCGCCTGGTCGGCCGGATCGTCGGCCTTGCCGCCCACCACCGGGTCGAGCATGTTGAAGCCCATGTAGTAGATGCTGCTCTCCACCGCGGTGGTCAGTTGGATGCCCTTGGCCGCCATCTCCGGGGTCAGTTGCGCTTCGCCGTGGGCGCCCAGTTGCACCGCCTGGTCGAAGCTGTCGGAAGCGATGCCGGAGTTGTCGTAATAGCCCTGGAGAAATTTGTTCCAGCGCGGGATCGCCTCTTTCTCCAGGCTGAAGATCGCCTTGGTGATGAAGGGCATGGGCTTGCCCGCGTCCTCCAGCAGGCCGAGGGCGCGCTGTTCGGCGCTGCCTTCGGCGGGATAGCGCTCGCCGTGAAAGTTGGGGTTGCGCTCCAGCACCATGCGCAGGTTGGGGTTGTTCTCGGTAAGCATGAAGGGGCCGGTGCCCACCGGATACCAGTCGAGGGTGAGATTCCGCTCCGCCATGCCGGGCTGGGCATGGAAGCGCTCCACCTCCCAGGGCATGGGGGCGAAGAAGTTGGTGGCCAGCCAGTAGATGAATTGGGGATAGCTGCCCCGCAGGCGGATGCGGTAGCTGTAGCGGCCGGTGACGGTGACGCCGCTCATCTTCAGGGGGCGCAGATCGGTCCAGGAGCGGCCGGCGGCCCGGTCCGCCGCCACCTGATGCGCCGCCTGCCGCATGAAGTCGGCGAAGCCTTCGATGTGTTCCGACAGCAGGCTGGCGATGGGGCAGTGGTTGGCCGGCAGGGCCAGCCGCTTGATCTGATAGACATAGTCCGCCGCCACCAGCTCGCGGGTGCCGGTTTCGGGAAAGTCGGCCAGGCGGCGCCTGTTCTCCAGATCGGCGGCCTTCAGGGGCCAGTAGAGGTATCGGCCCGTCCGGTCGCGGGCGAAGGCGGGATGGGGCTGATAGCGGATGCCGGGGCGGATCTGGATCAGGTAATCGGTGTAGGCCACCTGTTCCGGCGGCGCCTTCTCCGGCAGAAGGCGGCCTTGGGCGTCGTAGCGGCGGATCTCCGGCATGGCGGTGGTGGTGAGGGGCACCAGGGTGTAGGGCCGCTTGAGATAGTGGTACTGGAGCGGGGGCTCATAGACCTGGGAGATGATGGACCACTCGTTGGAACTGTAGGAGCGGGCCGGGTCCAGGTGCTTGGGGCGCTCGGAAAAGGAGCTGAAGAAGATGGGGCCGGCGGTGTCGATGCCGGGGTAGGGGTTGTTCCAGGGCGGCTCGCCACAGGCGGCGAGCAGCAGCAGAACCGGCACCAGAAGCAGCCGGAAGTGTGGTAACCAAGGTTTGGTGGTCAGTTGCGACATGAGAGGCGGATGCTACCAATTGCCACCCCTGCCTGGCAAAGCCGCGAAATTGGTCTAGCCTTAATAAAAAGCCGAAGGAGAATTTCGATCATGAAAACCGTTCGCGACATCCTGCGGCAGAAAGGGGGCGAGGTGTTCACCATCTCACCCGACGAGACCGTGTTCGAGGCCATCCGCCGGCTGGCGGATCTGGGGGTGGGCTCCCTGGTGGTGGTGGATCAGGGCCGCCCGGTGGGGCTCTTTTCCGAGCGGGATTACACCTGCAAGGTGGCGCTGGAGGGGCGCCACTCCCGCGACACCCCGGTGCGCGAGGTGATGAGCACCAACCTCTTTGTGGTGATGCCGGACACCTCCACCAACGAGTGCATGGCCCTGATGACCGAACGGCGCGTGCGCCATCTGCCGGTGGTGGAAGAGGGCAGGCTGGTGGGGCTGGTCTCCATCGGTGACATCGTCAAGGACATCATCAACGAACAGCAGTTCGTCATCGAGCAGTTGGAGAAGTACGTCTACTATTCCTGATGCCGTTCAGGCGGCCTTGATCTCCAGTTGCAATCCCAACGCGCGCGCTACTTTCAGGATGGTGGCAAAGGAACCTCTGATTTAATCCATGAACTCGCATCTTGTCCCCCTCCGGTCCGATTACAGCGTTGAAGTTCTTGCCAATAGCTTGCTATTGGCTGCGAACTTCGCCTTGTACTCGAACCGGAGGAGAACAATCTGCTTCGTCCAGGATTAAATCAGAGGTTCCCAAAGGATGGGTTGCCATCACCGGAGAGCGCCTTGTAAAGCCCTTCCCGGCTCATTCCTGCATCACGGGCCAACTGCGCCATGTTGCGAGCGCGGGCAATGGCGCCAAGCGCCGCTGCAATGGTTTTGCCATCTCCCGCGTCTTCCTCGATACAGGCATCCAGATAGGCCTGGATGTCCTCGTCGCTTTTGAGGTAGTTCGCCGCGTCCCACCGGTTGAATCGTTCAGCCATGGTTTGCCCTCCATTCCACCGCCAATGGGCCTCAGTGATAACGCCGCATCTGCCCCACCAGCACGCCCTGGATTTGTACCTGGTCGGGGTGGTAGGTCATGGGTTTCATGTTGCGGTTGGCGGGGTGGAGGATCACCTTGCCGGGTTTCTGCTCGATGCGCTTGAGGGTGGCTTCCTCGCCGTTCACCAGCGCCACCACGATCTCGCCGTTGCGGGCGTGATTCCGTTGTTCGATGATCACCCAGTCGCCGTCGAGGATACCCTCTTCCACCATGGAATCGCCCTGCACCTCCAGCACGTAACAGGGCTTGTCGGTGCGCAGCGGAGGAGGGACCGGGATGGTCTCGTTGCCGGCGATGGCCTCGATGGGACGGCCGGCGGCGATGCGGCCATAGAGCGGCAGCTCGTCATCCTCGCGGTGCTCCTTCTTCTTCCGGTCCACCAGGCGGATGCCGCGCCGCTTGTTGTTCATGGGTTCGATGAGGCCCGCCTCCACCAGCGCCTGGAGTTGCTTGTGCAGCGACCCCCGCGAACTCAACCCCAGGGCCTGGCAGAGTTCGTCCAGTGTGGGCGGCAGGGGAAAACGGTGGAGGTTCTTGACCAGATATTCGTAGATCTCCAGTTGGCGGCGGGTTAGGTTGGGCAGATCGTGGAGTTTCATGGCAGGTTCCTGAGTGCTAATTTGGTTCTATTATAGAA
>JALVUB010000255.1 GCA_027023915.1 Sedimenticola sp. | reverse complement strand
GGGAACGCCCGCGTTGAGCCTCATCGGCGCCATAGGCGCGGCCCTCACGCTGGGGCTGCGCGGCGGCGGCGTGCTGGTTTCACTATTGGTGCTTCCGTTGTATATTCCGGTGCTCATCTTCGGCGCCGGGGCGGTGGAGGCGGAGAGTTCCGGTCTTGGCGGGGCGGGCCACATTTATTTGCTGGGTGCCATCGGCCTGGCGGCGCTGGTGGCGGCGCCGCTTGCAACCTCGGCAGCCTTGCGGGTATCCGCCGAGTGAATGGCAGTAGCATGGGCCTTTGGAAATGCCGTTGGTCATTCGCTCCTGGCTTCATGGGGGAAGGGCGCGAGCGCGGTCTTTATCAAAATCCCGTTACAACACCGCGAAACTATTTTTGATTACAAGAATCTGAAAAGGTTGTCGGTCGGCCGACGACTGCGAAATTGAAATCCGATGTCATCTCGTATTCTCAACTGGTTCAAATTCTCGTCTCCCGCAACCTTCTACCCCCTGGCGGGGAAGATCCAGAAGGTGGCGACGGTGACCGCCGTGGTGCTGCTGCTCATCGGCCTCTACATGAGCTTTTTCGTGGCGCCCACCGACTACAAGCAGGGAGAGGGCTATCGCATCATCTTCATCCACGTGCCCGCCGCCTGGATGTCCATGTTCATCTACATGGTGATGGCCTTCTGGGCCGCCATGGGGTTGGTGTTCCGCACCCGTCTGTCCTTCATGATGGCCCGCGCCCTGGCGCCCACCGGCGCGCTCATGACCTTCATCGCCCTCTGGACCGGCGCCTTCTGGGGCAAGCCCATGTGGGGCGCCTGGTGGGTGTGGGATGCCCGCCTCACCTCGGAGTTGATTCTGTTCTTCCTCTATATCGGTTACATCGCGTTGCAGGGCGCCATTCCCGACGTTCGTCGTGGTGACCGAGCAGGCGCCATTCTGGCGTTGGTGGGCGTGGTGAACATTCCCATCATCTATTTCTCGGTGAAATGGTGGAACACCCTGCATCAGGGGGCCTCGGTGAGCGTCACCAAGGGGTCGAGCATGAGCGCCATCATGCTGGAGGCCATGCTTATCATGACCTTTGCCTTCTGGGCCTATTCCATTGCCGTGGCCATGGCGCGGGTGCGGCTCGTCATTCTGGAACGGGAGAGGGACACCCGCTGGGTGTCTGAGCTGCCGGAGGTGCGGGGCTGATGGATGCGATAAAGGACTTCTTTTACATGGGCGGCTACGCCCTTTACGTCTGGGGCTCTTTCGGCGTCACCGCGCTGCTGATGATCGCCGAGCCCCTGGTACTGGCCGGCAAGCGCCGCGAGATGATCCGCCGGCTGCGGCGCCTGGCCCGTCTTCAATCGGAGCAATCTTCATGAAAGCACGACACAAGCGGTTCACATTTCTGGTTGCGGGACTGGTGGTGCTGGCTTCTGCCGCTTATTTGGTGATCAAGGGATTAAATGAGAACCTCAATTATTACTTCTCACCCACCGAAGTGATCGAGGGCAAGGCGCCGCCTAACCATGTCTTCCGTTTAGGAGGCCTAGTTGTGCCAGGCAGCTTAAAACGTGATGAATTGGGCAATGAGAAGACAAAAAATGTTTTGGCAACTTTCGTAGTTACCGATAACAAGAATTCTGTGAAGGTACGTTATAAGGGAATATTGCCTGACTTGTTTACAGAGGGGCGAAGTGTTGTTACGCAAGGCAAACTTGGTCCTGATGGAGTATTCCAGGCTGACCAAGTGTTAGCGAAGCATGATGAGAAATATATGCCACCAGAGGTAGCGGAGATGTTGAAAAAGGCCCACAAGAAAGGGGTGGCCGAGATGGCGGGAGGGAGCAAGCCATGATTCCCGAGATCGGACACTTCGCCCTTATCATGGGACTGGTCATCGCGTTTGTACAGGGGCTCTTTCCCATCGTCGGCGCCCAAAAGGGATACGCCTCATGGGTGGCGGTGGCCAGGCCGGCGGCGCGGCTCCAGTTCCTCATGCTGGCGGTCAGTTTCGCCTGCCTGAGCTGGTCTTTTCTCCACAGCGATTTCTCGGTGCTCTATGTGGCCGAGAACTCCAATACAAAGCTGCCGCAGATCTTCAAGTTTTCGGCGGTTTGGGGCGCTCACGAAGGCTCCCTGCTGCTGTGGGCGCTGATTCTCTCCGCCTGGACGGCGGCGGTGACCGTTTTCGGCCGCGGCCTTTCTCCCTTGATGATGGGCCGGGTACTGGGTGTGCTGGGTCTGGTGGCCACAGGTTTTCTCTCTTTTCTGATCTTTACCTCCAACCCTTTTGAGCGGCTGGTGCCGGCGGTGGCCGAAGGGCGTGATCTCAACCCGCTGTTGCAGGACATCGGTCTGGTGATGCACCCGCCCATGCTCTACATGGGTTATGTGGGCTTCTCCATTCCTTTTTCCTTTGCCATTGCCGCCATGCTGGGTGGGCGGCTGGATGCCGCCTGGGCGCGCTGGTCGCGTCCCTGGACCCAGGTGGCCTGGATGTTCCTGACGCTCGGCATCGCGCTGGGCTCCTGGTGGTCCTATTACGAGCTGGGCTGGGGCGGCTGGTGGTTCTGGGATCCGGTGGAGAACGCCTCCTTCATGCCCTGGCTGGCGGGCACCGCCCTGATGCACTCCCTGGCGGTGACCGAAAAGCGCGGCGCCTTCAAGGCGTGGACGGTGCTGCTGGCCATCTTCACCTTCTCCTTGAGCCTGCTGGGAACCTTCCTGGTCCGCTCGGGGGTGCTTACCTCGGTGCACGCCTTTGCCTCCGATCCATCGCGGGGGCTGTTCATCCTGCTCTTTCTGGCCACGGTGGTGGGCAGTTCGCTGGCGCTCTACGCGGCGCGTGCCTCCAAGGTGCGCAGTCACGTCCGTTTCGAGCTGGTATCGCGCGAGACCGGGCTGTTGCTCAACAACGTCATTCTTGTGGTGACCACAGTGAGCATCCTGCTCGGCACCCTCTATCCGCTCATCATCGACGCCCTGGGCGCCGGCAAGATCTCCGTGGGACCACCCTATTTCAATTCGGTCTTCATCCCGCTCACCGTGCCCCTGGCGATTCTAATCGGCGTGGGCACCCTGGCGCGCTGGAAGCGGGACAGCTTTGCCACCATCTGGCGCAAGGTGCGTGTCGCCTTCGTCGCCAGCCTGGTCTTCGGGTTGGTTTTCCCCGCGGTGGCCATGGGGCACTATTCGGTCAAGGCGGGGCTCGGCATGGTGCTGGCCTTCTGGGTCTTCTTCACCACCCTCAAGGTGGTGAAGGAGAACGCTCGCGGACGCGGCCTGCCGGGCCTTTCGTTGTCGCAGTGGGGCATGACCCTCGGCCACCTGGGGGTGGCGGTCTTCATCACCGGCATCACCCTCACCTCCATATACAGCCTGGAGGAGGACGTGCGTCTGGCGCCGGGTGACAAATATGAACTGGGTGGTTACCAGTTCCAGTTCCGGGGCACCACGGAGGTGCGGGGGCCGAACTACAAGGGGACTCGCGGCGAGGTGGTGGTCACCCGCAATGACCACTTGGTGACCACGCTGTATCCAGAGAAACGCAACTATCTTACTGGCATGCCCATGACTGAGGCGGGCATTGCTCCCGGATTGACGCGGGATCTTTTCGTGGCCTTGGGTGAGCCCCTGGACGACAAAGGGGCCTGGGCTGTTCGCATCTACGTCAAACCATACGTGCGCTGGATCTGGCTTGCGGCGCTCATCATGGCCCTGGGCGGGCTCTGCTCGCTGGCCGACAAACGCTACCGGGTGCTGGCGCGCCGCCAAGGTGAAGCCGTGGCGGGAGGAGTGGCATGAAGGCGCGTTATCTGATTCCGCTGGCGGTTTTCCTGGTGATCGTGCTGTTTCTCGCCAGGGGACTGAAGATCGACCCCAAGAAGGTGCCGTCGCCCCTTATTGGCAAGCCGGCGCCCCATTTCGAGTTGCCCGCCCTCTACGATCCAGCGGAGAAGATCACCCCGGAAAAGCTGCGTGGCAAGGTGTGGCTGCTCAACGTCTTCGCCTCCTGGTGTGTCTCATGCCGCGCCGAGCACCAAGTCATGAAGGGGTTCGTGCGGATGGGCCTGGCGCCGGTCTATGGCCTCAACTACAAGGACGAGGCCAAGGACGCCAAGGCATGGCTTCAGGCCTTGGGTAATCCGTACAAGGCGGTGATCGTCGATCGCCAGGGCAACGCGGGAATCGACTGGGGCGTCTATGGGGTGCCCGAGACCTTCATCATCGACAAGAAGGGCATCATACGCGACAAGATCATCGGTCCGGTCACCGACGAGATCGTCAAGGATCGTCTGGTGCCCCTCATCACCAAATTGAACGGAGAGCCCCAGTGATGCGCGCCCTTCTCTTCGCCCTGTTGCTGCTGCCGCTGGCGGCCCAGGCCGCCATCGAAGTACACAAGTTCGATACCCCCGAGCAGGAGCAGCGCTACAAGTCGCTCATTGCCGAACTGCGCTGCCTGGTGTGCCAGAACCAGAACCTGGCCGACTCCAACGCCGATCTGGCAAAGGATCTGCGGGAGAAGACCTATGAGATGGTGATGGCGGGCAAGAGCAAGGAGGAGATCATCGACTGGATGGTCAACCGCTACGGCGATTTCGTGCTCTATCGTCCACCGTTGCAGACCAACACCCTGCTGCTCTGGGGCGGGCCCTTTGCTATTTTCCTCGTGGGGGTGGTGGTGTTGGCGCGCTTCATCCGGCGGCGCCCCACAACGGAAGAACAACTGC
>JALVUB010000254.1 GCA_027023915.1 Sedimenticola sp. | reverse complement strand
GCGCTCTCCACCCGCAACGACGAACCGGAAAAGGCGAGCCGCCCCTGGGACCGGGACCGTGACGGATTTGTTCTCAGTGACGGTGCCGGCATTGTGGTGATTGAGTCCCTGGAACACGCCCAGGCGCGGGGTGCAAATATCTATTGCGAACTGGCTGGAACCGGCATGAACTCGGATGCCTACCACATGACTTCGCCCTCCGCCAATGGCGAGGGGGCCGCGGAGTGCATGCGGCTGGCGCTGGAGGACGCGGGCGTCAACGCCGACGAGGTGGATTACATCAACGCCCACGGCACCTCCACGCCCGCCGGTGACCTGGCCGAGACCATGGCGGTGAAGCGGGCCCTGGGCGATCACGCCTACAAGGTGGCGGTAAGTTCCACCAAGTCCATGACCGGCCATATGCTGGGTGCCGCCGGCGGCGCGGAGGCGGTATTCACCGTGTTGGCCATGCGGGATCAGGTGGCGCCGCCCACCATCAACCTGGACAACCCCGATCCCGAGTGCGATCTCGATTATGTGCCCCACACCGCGCGGGAGATGAAGATCGACGTGGCGCTCTCCAATTCCTTCGGGTTCGGTGGCACCAACGGCACCCTGGTTTTCCGCCGCTTCGACGGCTGACGGCCGTATCGGCAGTTGATCGGGAGCCTGGTCAACGGCAGAGACGCGGAAAGCCTCTCCATTCTGGACCGGGGGCTTCAGTTCGGCGACGGATTGTTCGAAACCATCGCCGTGGTGGGCGGCAGGCCGGCGCTTTGGTCCCGGCATCTGCAACGGCTGGCGCTCGGCTGCCGGCGGCTTGGCATTCCCCCTCCTGATGAAACCCTGCTGGAGAAAGAAGCCCGCTCACTCATCGGCGAGCACCAGCTGGCGGTGCTGAAGATCATCATCACCCGGGGCTGTTCCCGGCGGGGCTACAAGCCGCCGCAAGAACAGGCACCCACCCGGATTCTCGAGCTTTTTCCCTGGCAGGGGCCGGATTCCGCGCCCCGGTCGTTCGATTTGCGCATCTGTCGGCAGCGGCTGGGCGACCAGCCCGGTTATGCCGGCCTCAAACATCTCAACCGGCTGGAGCAGGTGTTGGCTCAGCGCGAACTGGCCGGCGGCGAGGGATTGATGCTGGACAGGGAGGGTTTCGTGGTCTCTGGCACCATGAGCAATCTGTTTCTGCTCATGGACGATGAGCTTCTCACTCCGCCCATCGACCGTTGCGGCATTGCCGGCGTGGTCCGTGAACTGGTGCTGGACACCGCCAGGGCCGCCGGCAGGTCGGTTCGTGAGCAGCGCATCCGCCGTCAGGCGCTGGAGGGTGCCCAGGCGCTGTTTCTCACCAACTCACTCATGGGGATAGTTCCAGCGGCTTCGCTGGAAGGCCGCCCGCTGGAAATCCGCCATCATCCGCTTCTACAAAAGGCCCGGGAAAGGGTATTCTCAGCGGATGGCTGAGAAGAAAAAGAAAAGTGTCGTCCTGGCCCTGATTGCGGTTGTTCTGCTGGCCGCGGCGGGAAGTGCCTGGTTTCTCTGGAACCGTTATCAAACCTTTTTGCGCACGCCGTTGAAGCTGCCAGCCGAAGGGGCTGTGGTGGAGGTGACCGAGGGCGAAACCGCGGTTAAGCTGGCAAGGCACCTGCAAGAGCGTGGAATGATCTCCGACGCCCGCTTTTTGCGCTTTCACCTCCATCTGCACCCGGAACTGGGTCGTATCCAGGCAGGTGAGTATCAGTTGCAGCCTGGGATTACGGCGGAAGGGCTGCTGGCGTTACTGACTTCCGGCAAGGTGCGGCTCCATGGCATCACCTTTCCCGAAGGCTGGACCTTTCGCCAATGGCGGTTGGCACTGGACAGCACGTCTGTCCTGGAACACCGGACGACGGGCCTTTCAGATCAGGAAGTGATGGAGCGCCTCGGCCATGCCGGAGAACATCCCGAAGGGCGTTTTTTCCCCGATACCTATCTCTTTCCCAAGGGCTTCAGCGATCTTGAGCTGCTGCGCCGCGCCTACCAGCGCATGGAAAAGGAGCTGGCAAGCGCCTGGGCCGGGCGTGATCGTGAGCTGCCGCTGGGCAGCCCCTATGAGGCGCTGATTCTGGCTTCCATAGTGGAAAAGGAGACCGCCAGGCCCGAGGAACGCCCCGTCATTGCCGGCGTCTTCATCCGCCGGTTGCGAAAAGGGATGAAGTTGCAGACCGATCCCACAGTGATCTACGGCATCGGCGACCGTTTCGATGGCAACATCCGTCGCAGCGACCTGCGCCGGGATACTCCCTATAACACCTATGTTCATGCCGGTCTGCCACCCACGCCTATCTGCATGCCGGGGCGTGAGTCGCTTTTGGCAGCGGTTCATCCAGCACAAGGAAAAGCTCTCTATTTCGTCGCGCGCGGGGATGGCAGCCATCAGTTTTCCCGCTCGCTCAAGGAACACAACCGCGCGGTGCGCAAATATCAACTGAAAAAACGATGACCGTTTCGGGCGCATTCATCACCCTGGAAGGGATCGAAGGGGCGGGCAAAACCACCGTCATGGCGCTGGTGTCCCGGTTGCTGGAAGAAGCGGGCAAGCCCTTTCTGCGGACAAGGGAGCCTGGGGGCACGCCCCTGGGAGAGGCACTGCGCGAGCTGCTTCTAGGACATCGCCATGAGGGCATGGCCGATGACACCGAGCTGTTGCTCATGTTCGCCGCCCGCGCCGAGCATATTCACCGCAAGATCCTGCCTGCCCTGGAAGAGGGGCATTGGGTGCTATGCGACCGTTTCACCGATGCCACCTATGCCTATCAGGGCGGCGGCCGGGGTATCGACACATCCCGTATCCAGGCACTGGAAAGCTGGGTTCAGCAGGGTTTACAGCCCCATCTTACCTTGTTGCTCGATCTGCCGCCGGAAACCGGCCTGGCGCGCGCCGGTCGTCGTTCCGCGCCCGACCGGTTCGAAAAGGAGACCCTCGACTTTTTTCAGCGGGTGCGCGAAAACTATCTGGAACGGGCGGCTGCCGAGCCAAGCCGCTTCCGGGTGATTGACGCCTCCCGGCCGCTGGTGGAAGTGGAGGAGCAGGTGAGCCAGGCGGTGACAGCCTTCCTGGAGACGTGGGGGTGATGTCGCTGTTGCAGCAGGTTCCCTTTTTCTGGCAGGAAAGCGCCTGGCGGCGGCTGATGGAAGACCGCGGAGCCGACAGACTCTCCCATGCATTGCTTTTTCACGGGCCGGCCGGGCTCGGCAAGTCTCTTCTGGCGGAGCGGTTTGCCTGGTCTCTTCTCTGCCACCAACCGGATGAATCCGGCCAGCCCTGTGGTCACTGTCGCGCCTGTCAGTTGTTGGCGGCGGGCACCCATGCCGATTTCCAGCGTGTGGCGCCCGAGGAGGAGAAGCGCAACATCCAGATCGACGCCATCCGCGTGCTCCAGCAACAGAGCACCCTGGCGGTGGAAGAAGGAAAACACCGGCTGTTTCTCATCGATCCGGCGGAGGCCATGACCATGGCGGCCGCCAATGCCCTTCTCAAAACTCTGGAAGAGCCGCCGGCGGGGGTGCATCTGCTGTTGGTGAGCAGTCATCCCGAGCGTCTGCCGATCACCATTCGCAGCCGTTGTCAGCAGGTGGCTCTGCGTCCACCTTCCGGCACCGACGCGGCGCGGTGGCTGGAGCGACAGGTCGGGCTTTCCAGTGAACAGTTGGAACTGTTGCTTGCGATCGCCGGCGGTGCTCCTCTCACCGCGCTTCGGCTGGCCGATTCCGAAGAACGAAATCGTTGGCGACAGTTTCTCGACGATTTCACCGCTCTTTCCCAGGGCAGGGGAAGCGCAAGCGGGGTCGCGGAATCCTGGTTGGAAAGTTCGTCTCTGGAGAACCTGCTGCAAATGCTCACCACTTGGCTGCTGGCCCTGTTGCGCCTCTCCATGAGTGGTGACACCAGCCACCCGCTGGCCCATCTGCTGGCATCGGCGGGAATGGCTTCCCCGGCGCCGATGGCGCTACACCGGCTGCTTGACAAGCTGTTGGAAAGTCAAAGAAGATTGAACCGAAATCCAAATCCGCAAATGGTTCTGGAGTCGTTGCTCATTGAGTGGCAGCGGGTCTCGGGGAGATAAGGCGCATGGTGGGCGGCTTTCAACAAGGCATTCTGAACGTTTCCATCAAGGACAAAAAGGCGCTCTATCGCGCCTATATGCCTTTCATTCAAAACGGTGGCCTTTTTGTCCCCACCATCAAGAAGTACAAGCTGGGTGATGATGTCTTCATCCTGCTCAACCTGAAGCGGGAAAAGGAAAAAATCCCCTTTGCCGGCAAGGTGGTCTGGATCACGCCCTTGGGCGCAATGGGCAACAAGACCGCGGGCATCGGCGTGCAGTTCAATCCCCAGGACGAGGGCGCCACCCGCCGCAAGGTCGAGCTTTATCTGGCCGGAATGCTGGATCTGGATCTTCCCACAGACACCATGTAGCACCGGGCCGCTGGTCCCGCTCTGATTTTTCCCGGGAGAACCCAATGCTTGTGGATTCCCATTGCCACCTGGACCGGGTGGATCTTGCGCCTTACGGAGAGCGTTTCGACCATTTCATGGAACAGACACTCGCCAGCGGGGTGGGGCACATGCTTTGCGTCGCCATCGATCTGGAGAGCTGGCCCGCCATGGTGGAGCTGGTGGCGCCCTGGAAAGCGGTTTCCGTCTCGGTGGGCGTCCATCCCAACGACCGGGACCGCGAGGAACCCACGGAGGAGCGGCTGCTG
>JALVUB010000253.1 GCA_027023915.1 Sedimenticola sp. | reverse complement strand
TTTCGCCGTAGCTTGAGCGTGGGGGTGAGCAGGCCGTTTTCCGGCGTCATGGGCTCGTTCAGAATGGCTACCCTGTGGATCTGGGCATAGCCCGGGAAGGCGGTGGTGCGGGCCTGAACCCGTTCCCGAACCAGCTGCATGAGTCGTGAATCCTTCAGACTGGAGGGGGCGTCCGGGTCCAGTCCCAGCTTTTCAAGCTGTCGCCGCCGTTCTTCGGGGTTGAGCACCACCAGCGCGGCCAGATAGGGGCGTCCTTCGCCGATCACCATGGCCTGGTCGATGAGCGGGTCGAGGGCAATGGCGTTCTCCATGTCGGCGGGGGGCACCTTTTCCCCCGTGGCCAGCACGATGATCTCCTTGATCCGTCCGGTGATGTAGATGTGGCCGCTGGCCGCGATGCGCGCGCGGTCGCCGGTATGCAGCCAGCCATAATGGTCGATCATGGCGGTGGTGGCCTCGGGGTTGTTCCAGTAACCCAGCATTACCGAGGGGCTGCGGGTGAGCAGCTCGTCCTGCTCACCCAGCTTCACCTCCACGCCGGGAAAAGGCAGCCCCACAGACGCGGGAACATTGTTCTCCAGCGGGTTGGCGGCGATCACCGGGCTGGTTTCGGTGAGGCCGTAACCCTGCACCACCGGCACGCCCAGGCCGATGAAGAGGCGCGCCACGTCGGGCGAGAGGGCGGCGCCGCCGCAGACGGTAAAGCGTAGCCGCCCGCCCAGCCGCTCGCGCACCCTGGCGCCCACCAGCCGGTCGAGGAGGGGATGCAACAGCAGCAACGGCGACCATGGAGCCCGCCCTTGTTCGCGCTCAAACTTCCGCCACCCCACCGAGACCGCCAGCATGAACAACTTGCGTCGGATGGCGGGTTCACCGCGCAGATTCTCCATGATGCGACCGTAGATGCGCTCGAATATGCGCGGCACAGAGATCATCAGGGTGGGGCGGACAATGGCCAGATCCTCGGCCAGCAGGGGAATCGCCCTGTTGTAGGCGATGCTGGCGCCGGCGGCCATGGGCAGGTAGTAGCCCACGGTGCGTTCAAAGGTGTGGGAGAGCGGCAAAAAGGAGAGAAAGCGGTCCTCCGGCGTAATCAGATAGCGTTGCAGGGCCGAGTGTATGTTCCAGAGAATGTTGTGGTGGCTCAGCATCACGCCCTTGGGGCGCCCGGTGGTGCCGGAGGTATATACGATGGTGGCCAGGGAACGCCGTTCCCGTTCCTCCTCCGCCAGGCCGTCGCCCGACCGGGGCAGCCAGTCGTCGAGCTGCATGAGCCGAGGATGGTCGGCCTCCACCGGTTCCAGGGCGACGATGGTGTGCACTGTCTCCAGACGGTCGAGCACCGGTTCCAGCGTCCGCCACTGCTCGGGGCCCTGGATCACCAGCAGCGAGGCCTGGCAGTCGTTGGCCATCCAGGCGATGTTCTCCGCCCGGTCGTTCATGAACACCGGCACCAGCACCAGCCCGAGCCCCAGCGCCGCCTGGTCGCAGACCACCCAGCGCCAGCCGTTGCGCGCCATGAGCATCACCCGCTCGCCGCTTTTCAGCCCCGCGTTCCTCAGCGCCTTCTGCCATCGCGCCACCTCCTCGGCCGTCTCGCGCCAGCTGTATTCCCGCCACTGGCCGGTGTCGGGGTCGTGCTGCACGTAGGCGGTCTTTACCCCCGACCGCGCCACCCGCTCGCGGAAGAGGGCAGCCAGGGTGGGGGCCTGTTCCAGGGTGATGGGTTCGGTTGGTGGCATGGCGGAAATAGCGGCTCTCCCTGGCTGAAGTATAGTCACTAACCCTTGGTGGAGGCTGCTGATGAGGATCGTGCTTTTCCTCAGGGAATCAGATCGCCTTTCAGCCGCTTCCCTATCAAGTCCGGATTACGGCGATTGTCGATAACCGCGTAGATCAGAATCTCGTCACCTTCTATCCGGTAGTAAACCGACCAGGGAAAGCGTTTGGACAACAACCTGTGATATTTGTCGAAACAGACCACATGTGCCCCTGCGCTGATGCGGAGGGATTCAATGTCTGAATACAAGGTGTCAAGAAAGTATCGCCCGATACCTTGGGCCTGTTTTTCGTAGAACCAGTAACCAGCTATCAGATCAAGGCGCGCCGCCTCGAGGATCCTGATCCGCTTCACTCGATCTCCTTTTCGATCTTCTGTTTCGCTTCCTCCCACTCCTCGAACTGCGCTTCACCGCGCGCGACGGCGGCTTCCCGCTCCGCGAGGAGCTTGCGGTGCCACTCCGGTGGCGGCATCCGCTCCGCATGTTGTCTGAGGTCGTCCCAAAGAGCCTCCATCATCTGGAGCTTCTCCTCCAGGGTCATCTCATCCAGTGGCAGGGTAATGGTCATGCTTTCACCTTTTGTTGCTGGTCACCCTTGAACGGATGGGGCCATCCTGTCCTTCAATGCTATAAGAGGCGACTGATCCTTGCCAGCGGGCGCCAGGATTGGAGCATTTCAGAATCACGCCAGCATTTTCCACCCCTCATCCGGCTGGAAGCGCTCGCCCTGTTCCCGGGCCAGTGCTTCGAGGCGGGCCACCAGCTTATCCACGCCCTGTTGCCTGGCCCAGTGGAGGGGGCCGCCGTGGAAGGGGGCGAAGCCGGTGCCGAAGACGATGCCGGCGTCCACGAGGTCGGCCTCTTCGATGATGCCTTCGCGGAGGCAGGCGACCGCTTCGTTCACCAGGCGCAGGATCAGCCGGTCGCCCAGGGCTTCCAGGTCGTTGCCGCCGTCCGCCGCCTTCTCCTTTTTCGGCTTGCCCTTTTCCCAGTGGTAGAAGCCGCGTCCCGACTTGCGCCCGAGGCGGCCCTCTTCCACCAGGGTGGCGAGCACGCCGGGCACCTCCAGGCCGAAGGGTTCGGCCAACTCGCGCGCCACCGACAGGGCGATGTCCAGCCCCACGGTGTCGGCCAGCTCGATGGGCCCCATGGGCATGCCGAAGGCGAGGGCGGCCTCGTCGATCACTTCGGGCCGCATGCCCTCTTCGTAGAGGATCACGGCCTCCACCAGGTAGGGCATGAGCACCCGGTTGACCAGGAAGCCGGGGTGGCTCTTCACCGGCAGGGGCAGCTTGCCGATCCCCTTGGCGAAAGCGGTAGCGAGGGCGAGGGTCTCGGGCGCGGTGTTGTCGCCCCGCACCACCTCCACCAGGGGCATCTTGGCCACCGGGTTGAAGAAGTGGAGGCCCACCAGCCGCCCGGACTGTTCGAGATCCCGGGAGAGCAGTTCCAGGGGGATGCCGGAGGTGTTGGTGGCCAGCAGGGCGCCGGGCTTCATGCGCGGTTCCAGCTCGGCGTAGAGGGCGCGCTTGGCGTCGGCGTCCTCGAAGATCGCCTCGATCACCAGGTCGGCGCGGGCGGCGCCCAGACCTTCGGGATCGGGGATGTAGCGGTCCACCGCCTCCTGCACCCGATAGCGGTCCTTGAGCCGCTTGCGAAAGAGATCGTGGGCGCGCTGCACCGCGCGGGTGAGGTATTCGGGCGCCCGGTCCTGGAGTGTGACGGTAAGCCCCCGCATGGCGCACCAGGCGGCGATGTCGCCACCCATGACGCCGCCGCCCACCACGTGAACGTGGCGCGCCTGGAAGTTGCTTTCCGCCAGGGATTTGAGGCGGTCCTGGAGGAGGAAGACACGGATCAGGTTCTGGGCGGTGGCGCCGGTGAGCAGCCCGGCCACCGTCCTGGCCTCGCTCTGGTACATGGCGCCGGCGCGCCCGGCGGTGCGCCGCCAGTGGTCGATGAGGCGGTAGGGGGCGGGGTAGTGGTCGGGACGTGCCCGCTTGCGCACCTGATTCTTCATCAGCCTGGCCACCAGGGGACGCAGGGGCGCCGTGCCGGCCAGCCGCTGGGCCAGGGGCGGCGGCCGCGGGGTCGGCTGTTCCTCGATCAGCTTCACCGCGGCGTTGCGCAACTGGCGGCGGGGCACCGCCAGCTCCACCAGCCCCTGGCGCCTGGCGGCGCGGGCGTCGAGGTTGCGGCCCGAGAGCATCAGTTCAAGGGCGCGCAGGTGGCCCATGCGGCGCACGCCGCGGACGGTGCCGCCGAAGCCGGGGAAGATCCCCAGGCGCACCTCGGGAAAGCCGATGCGGGTGTCGGGCTCGGTACTGGCCACGCGGTAGCGGCAGGCCAGGGCCAGCTCCAGGCCGCCGCCCAGGCAGAAGCCGTGGATCATGGCGACGGTGGGAAAGGAGAGGGATTCCAGGCGGTGGAAGATGTCGTGGGCGCGGTGAATGAGCGCCTCGGCCTCGGCGGCGTCGGTGAGCCGGGCGAAGGATTTGACGTCGGCGCCGGCGATGAAGCCCGAGGGCTTGTCGGAGAGGATCACCAGCCCCTTGGGATGGCGCTGGGCCACCGCCACCAGCGCCTCGTCCAGCGCCTCCAGGATTTGGGTGGTGAGCACGTTGGTGCCGCTCCCGGCCCGGTCCAGGTGGAGCCAGGCGATGTTCCGGTCGTCCACTTCCAGTCGCCAGTCGTTATTCATGGTTGGGCTCCCGTTGTGAGCTGTCCGTTCCCGGATAGGAATCAGATGAAGACTCCCCGTTCAACCAGCACCGCGCCGCCTTGTCCGCCACCGATGCAGATGCTGGCCATGCCACGGCGTGCTTTTTCCCGGTCCAGTACCTCCAGCAGGTGGAGGATGATGCGCGCGCCGCTGGCGCCCACGGGGTGGCCGATGGCGATGGCGCCGCCGTCCACGTTGAGACGGGATTCGTCGATGGCGGTGAAAGGTTTTTTCCGTCCCAGCTCGCGTTGGCAGAAATCGGCATCCCGCCAGGCGGCGAGGCAGGCGAGTACCTGGGCGGAAAAGGCCTCGTTGATCTCCCAGTAGTCGATGTCGCCACTGTCCAGCCCATGGCGTTCCATAATGGGCGCCATGGCGTACACGGGCCCCAGCCCCATGACCCGGGGCGACAGCCCGGCCCACTGGGTGTCGACGATACGCCCCAGCACCGGCAGGTGATGTTTTTCCACTGCCTCGGCCGAAGCGAGCAGCAGGCAGGCGGCGCCGTCGGTGATCTGGGCGCTGTTGCCGGCGGTGACCCGGCCCACGGGGCGGTCGAAGACCGGCCGGAGCCTGGCCAGCGCCTCCAGACTGGTGTCGGGGCGCACGCCGGTGTCCTCCAGGTAGAGGTTGCCGCGGCTGTCGTAGAGGGGCACCACGCGGCCCAGCCGCCCCTGCTCGCGCGCTTCCACCACCCGCTGGTGGCTGCGCAGGGCGAAGGCGTCCATGGCTTGGCGGGAGATGCCGAAGCGCTCGGCCAGCTCCTCGGCGGTCTGGCCCATGGAGAGGCCGGTGACCGGGTCGGTGAGGCCGCGCAGCAGGGCGAGGATGGGGGCCAGGTGGGCCGGGCGCAGCCGGGCCAGCGCCCTGGCTTTCTGTCCGGCGCCGCGGGCGCGGTTCCACTGCGCCAGCCAGGCCACCATCTTCTCGCTGAGCATCACCGGGTGGTGGCTCATGGCCTCGGTGCCGCCCACCAGCACCAGGTGGGCGCGGCCGCAGAGGATCTCGAAGGCGCCGCTCTCCACCGCCTGCATGCCCGACGCGCAGTTGCGCTGCACCGTCATCGCCGGCGTGCGCTCGCCGCACCCCATGCGCAGGGCCGCCACCCGGCCGATGTTGGCCTCGTCGGGCCCGGAGGAGACGCATCCCAGCACCACGGCGTCCAGCGCCTCCGGTTCGAAGGGCATGCCCAGCAGCAGGGCGCGCCCGGCGGCCACCGCCAGGTCGGCGGCATGGAAGGGGCCGGGCGGGCCGGCCGCCTTGAGGAAGGGGGTGCGACAGCCGTCCACCACGTAGACCGGCTTCTGTTTCCAGGGCAGGCTCATCCGCGTCTCTCCTGTTGCCGGGTTTCGTTCTCCATCAGTAGGCCTCGAAAAATTGCCATCCTGGCAATTTTTCTCCACGCAAACTGAAAACGCGGTTTCCAGTTTGCTTCATTTTCAATCACTCGCGTGATTGAAAATGGCGGGACTTCCCTGTCCCGCTTGGGCGCCTGAATTTTTCGAGGCGCCCATCAGCGTCAGCAGGTTCTTGCGGCCGTAGTCACGGAAGCTGTCCACCGCGATCACCCGCCGGCGCAGCATGCGCATCTTCTCCAGCTCCTTGTATTCGGTTTCGCTGATGAGGCCGCCGGCCAGCGCCTCGCGCGCCTGGGCCATGGGTTCGCGTGCCCGCACCGCGCCGGCGCGCCGCGCCTCGCGCAGGGTCTTCTCGATGGGGGCCACCCGTGCCGCCTGGAGGAAGGCTTGTTCGATGATCCCTTCGCGGAAACTGTCGTCGTGGCTGACGAAGATGCCGGCGGTGAGCCGGTCGCGCGCCTCGGAGGGGTGCAGCAGCACCTGGGCCGCCTGGTGGCCGAGGCGGTCGTCGGGCCCGGTCCAGGGGTAGCCGCTGGGGAAGATGAGCAGCCGCAGTGCCCAGGCCAGGGGACGGAAGGGGAGGTTGCGCAGCAGCAGCCGCAGGCTCTCCTGCATGCGGTAGAAGGAGGTCTCGCAGGCCCAGCGCACCAGCGGCCAGTCGGTCTCCGGCGAGCCGTCGTCGTGGTACTGCTTGAGCACCGCCGAGGTGAGGTACATCTCGCTCAACAGGTCACCCAGGCGCGCCGAGAGCCGCTCCTTGCGCTTCAGGGCGCCACCCAGGGTCATCATGGCGGCGTCGGCGGCCAGGGCGAAGCTGGCGCTCATCCAGTTGAGCTGCTGTAAGTAGCGCCGCGTGGGGCCGCCCGCCGGCGCGCGGGAGAGGCGGCCGCGGGTGAGGCCGAGAAAGAGGCTGCGGGCGATGTTGCCGAGCAGGTAGCCCAGGTGGCCGAAGACGGCGTGGTCGAAGTCGGCCAGGGCCTGGCGGCGGTCGGGGTTCTGGGCGGCGGCGAACTCCTTGAGGATCCAGGGATGGCAGCGCATGGCGCCCTGGCCGAAGATGATCATGGAGCGGGTGAGGATGTTGGCCCCCTCCACGGTGATGGCGATGGGCAGCGCCTGGTAGGCGCGGGCGATGAGGTTGGAGGGGCCGAGCATGATGCCGCTGCCGCCCTGCACGTCCATGGCGTCGTTGATGAGCTGGCGGTAGCGCTCGGTGAGGTGGTACTTGATGATGGCCGAGATGACCGAGGGGCTCTCGCCGATGTCCAGGGCCGCCAGGGTGAGCCGGCGGGCGGCGTCCATCTGATAGGTGAGGCCGGCGATGCGCGCCAGCGCCTCCTCCACCCCCTCGAAGCGGCCGATGGGCATGTTGAACTGCTGGCGGATGGCGGCGTAGGCGCCGGTGTAGCGGCTGGCGGTCTTGCCGGCGCCAACCGCTAGCGCCGGCAGCGAGATGCCGCGCCCCTCCGCCAGGCTCTCCACCAGCATGCGCCAGCCCTGGCCGATCTGCTTCTCCTCGCCGATGAGCTGGCTCATGGGAAGGAAGACGTCGCGTCCCCAGTTGGGGCCGTTCTGGAAGGGGATGTCCAGGGGAATGTGGCGGGCGCCGATGGTGACGCCGGGGGTGTTCCGGGGCACCAGCGCCAGGGTGATGCCAAGATCCTCCTTATCGCCCAGCAGGTGGTCCGGGTCGTGAAGGCGGAAGGCCAGCCCGATGAGGGTGGCCACCGGCCCCAGGGTGATGTAGCGCTTCTCCCAGTTGAGGCGCACGCCCAGCACCCGCTGCCCGTTCCACTCGCCCCAGGCCACCACCCCGCGGTCGGGAATGGCGCCGGCGTCGCTGCCGGCATCGGGGCCGGTGAGGGCGAAGCAGGGGATCTCCTCGCCCCGCGCCAGGCGCGGCAGGTAGTAATCCCGCTGGCGCTGGGTGCCGTAGTGGAGCAGCAGCTTGCCGGGCCCCAGGGAGTTGGGCACCATCACCGTCACCGCCGCCACCACGCTGCGGCTGGCCAGCTTCATCACCACCTCGGAGTGGGCGCGGGCGGAGAAGCCCAGGCCGCCGTACTCCTCCGGCAGGATGAGACCGAAGAAACGGTGCTTGCGGAGGTAGTCCCACACCTCCTCCGGCAGATCCTGCTCCTCGTGGGTGATGCGCCAGTCGTCCAGCATTTGGCAGAGGGTCTCTACCGGGCCGTCGAGGAAGGCCTGCTCGCGGGGCGAGAGACGGGCCGGCGGCGTGGCCAGCAGCCGCTCCCAGTGGGGCCGGCCGCTGAACAGCTTGGCGTCCCACCAGACGCGGCCCGCCTCGAGCGCCTCGCGCTCGGTGCGCGACATGGGCGGGATCACCTGGCGGAACCGGCGCAGCAGGCGGGCGGTGACCTGGCGCCGGCGGATGGCCGGCACTCCCAGCAGCAGCACCAGCGCCGCGGCGCCGAGCCAGAGCGGGGTGGTGAGATACCAGGGCAGGTCGCTGGCCAGGGTGACGGTCACCAGGCTGGCCAGCAGCACCCCGGTCCAGAGGGCGGCGCCGGCGCCCTGGTAGGCGAGGAACCAGACGATGGCAAGGGTTGCCAGCAGTGCGGTGAGCCACATGATCATCCCTCCTTCCGTCGGCGGGCGGCGTGGAGCAGGTTGGAAAGGTGTTCGTTGACGCTCGCGGCCAGGCCGGGCTGTTCGGCAGACGCTTCTTTAGCCCGCCTGGGTTGTTCCTCATAGAACTCGTTGGACTGGTCCCAGGGCAGCCGTCGGTAGAGCCCCACATCGTTGATGCCGAGGTAGGGGTACTTGATGATGCTGAAGTAGGGCGAATAGTCGAAGTCCCGCGGCGTGAACAGGCGCGGGTTGCGCTTGAACAGTTTCAGGCTGCCGTCCGCCTCGCGACCGATGAAAGGCAGCACTGGAAAGTCCACCGACATGAAGGCTTCGGCGATGAGGGTGGAACAGACGGTGCGGGTGGTGGGGCCCGCGTTATGTTCGAACAGGGTGGAGCGCCAGCGGCGTGGCATGATGGCCCAGGGAAAAAGGAAGCGGGCCAGGTCGAGGATCTGGCGCATGTCGTAGCCCGAGCCCAAGCGCTTGATGGCGTAAGCCAGCACCTTCTGTGCGTCCTCGGCGGCGATGCCCTCTGGACGGCAGATTCGCAGATGATCGCGCTGATATTTGGCCAGGGGAGAGACCACGGTGCCCTGGCCGATCAGCGCTTCGAGAACCAGCTGTTCTTCGGGGTCGCCCTCGAAATGGGCTTCCACCCTGGCCCGCAGTTTGGGATCACGAATGTCGAAAACCCGACCGAGATAGAGGGCGGCGTGGCTCCAGGGGCTTTGGGTGATGAGGCGGATGACATCGGCGATGCGGCTGCGGCCCTCCACAAGCAGCACGTCGCAGGGGCGCAGCTCGAAACGCAGGCGGTCGAAGTCGCAAAGAGGGGTGTCCGCGGGCGGTCTTTCCCGCGTCAGCCATTGACTAAGCCAACGGCCCAGCCGCGCCGTGAAATCGCGCATTCACACTCCTCCACTGGAGCTGATAAGTTAATGTTTTAACGACAAAAAACAGCGATGTTCCAGTTTCGTCGAAAAAACATGCTTTTCTGTACCGAGTATAGACCGGTGACAGAAAGAGGCTTTTTCTTGCCATCTTTTATTGAAAAGCCTGAAAATTCAGGCCGTCATCAGATACAAGAATGGCTTTTAGTCAGAGCTTCCCTGGGGAACGAGAGAATCGGGGCCGTGTGAGCTTCGGCACAAAAAACCGCATCTCTTTGGATTAACATATGAACCAATCCAGTCGTGTACCCCGTAAACCCATGAGCGATTCCGGCAACAAAGTCATCTACCTTGAGAAGGCGCAGACCGCCGAGGCGCGGCAGCCAGCCAACGAGTATGGTCGCTTGGCGGGTGGCTGTCACGACGTTCTCTTCAAAACCCTGGAAGAGGGGATGGAGGAACTGTTCACCCAGCTGGATGACGATCTCTACAAACTGGCCGAGAACTCCGCCAGCAATGCCCGGCAGACCCTTTTCTTCGATGCCATGCGCAGTATCCGGCTGTTGCAAAAGGGGTTGAAGGGCGACTTCTTCAACAAAGTCGAGGAGACCTATCACGCGTTCTGGAACGGTGGTGCCGCAGCCTCATCCCTGCTGAAAGAGGAACAAGAGAGCGGAGGGCTCTCGCTGGTGGAGAAAGACGAGCTGGAGGAAGATCTGGCCATCTCTACCATGGTCAACCGGGCCAACGGCGAAAGCCATCGGGAATTGAACGCGCTCAACCGCCGTTTTGCCAAGGTTTCGGGACGGGATGCCATCAGCCTGGCGGGTAATCCGGTGTCACCTGTTTCGCTGGCCACGGCGTTTCGTTCGGCACTGTCGCAATGGGACGCGGACGTGCTGGCGCGGATCGTGGCCTACAAATGTTTCGACCGCACCGTGTTAAAGCGCATGGCGGACGCCTATACCACCATGAACCACTTTTTGGCTGAAGAAGGCGTGCTGCCCGAGCTGTGGCGCGAGGGACCGCGCCACTACCCGCCGATTGTTCCCGGCAAGCCAGGCGAAGCCGTTTCTCCCGCTGCCCACACGGAAAACTCAGGGCTTGCCCTTGAAGAGCAAGAGCCCGCTCCCGGCCAGCAGAACGCAAAAGAACAGCTCAGCCTGGAGACGCTCTGGCGTCATATCCAACAGCTCGAGGGGCTTTCCGTGCTGGTCTCTCGGGCGCTGCCCACCAAGCCTGACCTGCCGGTACTCTCTGCCTTTGAAGTGGGCCAGAAGCTGGGCAGGTTGCAACAGGAGCTGCTGGGCGATCCGGATCTGCCCCAGATGGATCTGCAAACCCAGCAGGAGTTCGTCCGTGAACAGTTGGCCCAGGCGTTGGGACAGGACGAGCAGGGCAGGGCCACCCACCGCGTCGGCGAGCGGGAGCGGCAGACCATTGATGTCATTCTCAGCCTGTTCAACCAGATCTTGGACGATCCCGCCTTGCCCGATGCCATGCGCGCGCTCATCGGGCGTTTGCAGATTCCGGTTGTAAAGGCGGCCATTCTCGATTCCGGCTTTGTGGAAAACGAGGCGCATCCGGCCCGCCGGCTGCTCGACGAACTGGCGCGGGCCAGTATGGGCTGGCGGGATGACGGTCGCAAGGAACAGGATCCTCTCTATCAGCAGGTGAAGCGGGCGGTGGATCGCATCGCCCACGATTTCAACGATGATGTTGCCCTGTTCGAGGAGGTGCGCCAGGAGTTCTCCGCGTGGCTCTCCCAGGTGGAGCAGGCGCGCCTTGTCAAGGAGAAGCGCCTGGCCCAGGCCGCCACCGGCGAAGAGCGGTTGGCGGTGGCCGGCATGGAGGTGGAGAAGGTTCTGAAGACGTTACGGGTTTCCAGCCTGCCGGAAGAGGCGCGTACCATTCTCGAAGGGCCGTGGAAAAAACTTCTTACCATCCTTTGGCTTCGGGAGGGAGAAAAAGGACAGAGCTGGCGGCAGGCCGTGGAACTGGCGCGTCTGCTGGCGCGGCATCTCCGTGGTGAAATCGACCGGGAGAGATTGTTGTCCGCCATTCCCAAGATAATGAGCAGCCTGAAAAAAGGCTTTGCCTACATCTCCATGGATAACAGGCGTTCGGCCCAGTTGCTGAACAGCCTGCAAAACTGTTTCATCCGGGTGCTTCGCCCCGGCGCCCCGCCGCTGGTCGCCGCAGCTGTCGAGGAAGAAGAGCCCGAGGTGACCGGGAATCGGCAACAGGAACGGGAACCCGATGAATTTGACCGTCAGGCGGATACCATGGAAGAGGGTACCTGGATACGCTTGGCGGAAGAGGGCCAGGAGCCCGTCGTCTGCAAACTGATGTGGCGCAGCAGACACACCGGCACCATGGTCTTCGTGGATGGACAGGGGCAGAAAGCGGCCCAGTTGAAGGAGCATGAGCTGGCGGAAGCCTTCCGTCAGGGGCGCGCCACGCTGTTGCAAGACGCGCAAAAGCCCCTTCTGGAGCGGGCCGTGAAAAAGCTGTTCCGGGTGCTGAATGCAGAGGTGGTGGGGCCGCGCCTTAAGCTGCCCGAAGAAGAGTAACAGAGCGGTTACAGTCCGGGGCTATCGTCCTCTTCCGACGATTCGTCGCTCCCATCCTGTTCGTCTTCCGAACCGGAGGTTGCCTGTTCGGCTTTCGCCCGGATGTCGTCATATTCGTCACCCGCCACTTTCTTCAGCACGCCGGCCATCTTGTCCACGCCCACGGTGGACATGAGCTGATCGAAGAGCGTTTTCGGCGGTGGTGTCCAGTCGGGCACTTCGACCACCGCCTGTTTCTCCATTTCCGCCCCTTTTCCCCGGAAGGCGGGAAGGGGTTGGTAGTCCCCTTCGATGCGCGCCAGGCGGTCGTTGTCGTCGAAATAGAGTGTCAGATGCTTCTCGAGCTCGATCTTCCCGATTCCAAGCCCGTAGTAGTAATCCCAGCGCTGGTCATGAAAGACATCGTGTAGCAGGGGTGTGCCCATCACCAGCCGCACCTGCTCCTTGTGCATGCCTATCTTGAGCTGGTTCACCTGATCCTGGCTGATAAGGTTGCCCTGAACGATCAGGGGGCGGTGGATGAAAGGCAGCTTTTCCAGCGAACGGGGGATGGTGTTGCCGAACAGGTTCCAGTCGTCGTTGTCGATCTGGATTTTGCTGCATCCGGCAAGGGTTGCGCCGATGGTGATGAAAATGAGAAGCTTGCGCATCAACACTCTGTCTGTAAGGCTCGTTCGCTCGAAGAGCGGATGATAACGGATTCCGCCGCCGTCGGCATCCATCGGAACGAAGAATGGAAGAACATCGCATAAGACAAGCGGGACTCAAGGTCACTCTGCCGCGCATGAAAATTCTCGAAATTCTCGAGCAGAGCCCCTTGCGGCACATGACCGCCGAGGATGTTTATAAAGAGCTGATTGCAAGGGAAGAGGAGATCGGTCTGGCCACCGTCTATCGCGTGCTCACCCAGTTTGAAGCCGCCGGTCTGGTGGAACGCCACCATTTCGAGGGCGGCCAGGCGGTTTTCGAGCTGGACAGGGGGGAACACCACGACCACATCGTCTGCCTTGATTGCGGCAGGGTGGAAGAGTTTCTCGACAAGACCATCGAAGGGTGCCAGGAAAAGATCGCCAGGAAGAACGGCTTCCGCATCCGCGACCACTCTCTCATTCTCTACGGCGAATGCCAGAATCCCAAATGTCCCAACCGGCCCAGGGAGTAGGTCATGCCTACGGGGCTTTCAGCAGCTCCTCCGCGTGGGCCAGGGTCTGTTTGGTGATGCGGCTGCCGCCCACCATGCGGGCGATTTCACGAATCCGCTCGGACTCTGAAAGCGGCGTTATGGCGGTGGTGGCCGCCTTTCCGCCTTTCTGTTTGGCAACCCGCAGGTGATGGTGGGCCCGGGCGGCCACTTGGGGCAGATGGGTCACGCAGAGCACCTGGCGGCTTTCGCCCAGCCTGCGTAGCAGCCGGCCAACGGTTTCGGCCACGGCGCCACCGATTCCGGTATCCACCTCATCGAAAATGAGGGTGGGCGTGCCGGTGAGCGCGGCGGTGGCCACCTGAATGGCCAGGCTCAGACGGGAGAGCTCGCCACCGGAAGCCACCCGCGAAAGCGGCGCGAGGGGCTGGCCGGGGTTGGTGGCCACCAAGAATTCCACCTGGTCCAGGCCGGTTGCCGTGGCCTGGTCCGGCTCGCGCTCCTCCAGGGATACCTGGAAACGGCCGCCTTCCATGGCCAGGCCGGCCAGGCTGTCGGTTATGGTGTCACTCAGGCTGCGGGCCGCCTTTTTGCGGCTGTCACTGAGCTTGGCGGCGGTTTCCAGAAAGGCCCGCCGGGCCTCGGCGTGTTCTTTTTCAGCATCGGCCATCAACTGGTCGAGTTGCTCCAGGCGCGTCTGTTCCTGTTCGAATTCCGTCAGCAGGGTTGGCAGCTTTCGTGGCGGCACCTGGTGCTTGCGGGCGGTGTCGTAAAGGCGTCCAAGGCGTTGTTCCAGCTCTTGCAGCCTTTGAGGGTCCGGGTCGGTGGCGTTGGCTTGTTCCCGCAGCTCTGTCACGGCCTCTTCCAACTGGATGCGGGCGTTTTCCAGCAGCTCGGCAACCGATGAGATCTCGGGTGCCAGACGACTGGCCAGCCGTTCCGTCTCTGCCGTCGCGCGGGCAAGGAGAGAGCGGGCGCTGGGCTCGCCTTCATCCAACATTTGGAGTAGTTGTTGAAATTCGGCCAGCCGCTCCTCGGCGCCGGCCAGGTGGCGGTGCTCCTGTTCCAGTGCCTCGAGTCGTTCGGCATCGTTCGCCAACTGGCGCAATTCATCGATCTGGAAGGCAAGATAGTCGCCACGTCGAACCCGTTCTTCCGACTCCTGGCGCATCTGCTCCAGTTGTCTTTCCAGCTCCCGCCAGCGCCTGAAATGGCCGGCAACCTCCCGCAACAGCTCGCCATGACCGGCCCAGGCGTCCAGCAGCTCACGTTGTACCGAGGCGCGCAACAGCCGCTGGTGCTGGTGCTGGCCGTGGATTTCCACCAGCAGTTCCCCTAATTCGGCGAGCAGTTTTTGGGGAACGGGCCGGCCATTGATGAAGGCGCGGGAGCGCCCGCCACGTCGCAGAACCCGGCGCAGGAAACAGTCGCCGTCGGCTTCCAGGGCCTGTTCTTCCAGCCAATTGGAGGGGGCGGAGCCGGCGTCGATCTCGAACACGGCGCTCACTTCAGCCTGGTCGCAGCCGGCGCGGATCAGGGACTGGTCAGCGGGAGCGCCCAGGGCAAGGGCCAGGGCGTCCACCAGAATGGACTTGCCGGCACCGGTTTCTCCGGTGAGCGCTGTCATGCCGCTCTCGAAGTCGAGAGCCAGCTTTTCCACCACGACCAGGTTTTCCACCTGGAGATGGCGCAGCATCAGGCGTGGCCTCCCCAGCCCAGCTTGGCCCGCAGCAGTTGAAAGTGGTCGTGATCCGCCGGGTGAAGCAGGCGCAGGGGGCGGGCGTATTTGCGGATAACCAGCTTTTCCCCCTGTTCCAGTTTCAGGCTGGCCTGGCCGTCGCAGGTGATGCGCACATGCTCGTTGTCAGTGCGGCCGCTGGTTTTTATCGCCACCTCGCTGTCGCCATGGATAACGATGGGACGGTTGCTCAGATGGTGCGGGCAGATAGGCACCAGCGCCATGGCGTCCAGCCCGGGTTGCAGCAGGGGACCGCCGCCGGAAAGGGCGTAGGCGGTGGAGCCGGTGGGTGTGGAGACGATGATGCCGTCCGAGCGCTGGGAATCGACAAAATGGCCATTCACCCAGGTTTCGAATTCGATCATGCGGGCGATGTTCCATTTGTGCAGCACCACATCGTTGAGCGCCAACTGGGTATGACGTTGTCCGATGCGGGCTTCCAGCAGGAAGCGGTGCTCTTCCCGGTAGTGGCCCTGAAGCAGGGCATCCAGGGTCTGCTCCATATGTTCCGGCGAAATGTCCACCAGAAAACCGAGCCGGCCCAGGTTGACCCCCACCAGGGGAATGCCATGTGGCGCCAGCCGACGAGCGGCGCTGAGAAAACTGCCGTCTCCACCCACCACTATGGCCAGGTCGCAGTTGGCGGTCAATTTTTCCAGCGCCATGCCGGAATTTTTCAGCGCAAGGGCATCGGCGGCGCTGGGAGAGAGCCGTGCCTCGATTCCCCGCTGCTGGAGATAGTCCAGCAAGGTCGCCAGGGTGGGCACCAGCGCGCTGTCGCCGGGCTTGGCGAAGAGCCCCACGGTGCGGAAATGGGCGTTGAAGTCGGCCAACGGCAAACCCATGTTTCTGGCTGTCGAAATGGCTACAAGATAACATCCGCTGTAAAAAAGGAAAGTAGGCGCCGGCTTGCCGTTATAATTTGGCCAGTCCGACCAGGAACCCCGGTTTATCCAGATCGCTGTTTTCTTTATTTGACGATTCATGAGTGCGAAACCTGAACTCACCGACCGCGCGCGCCATTTCCTCAAGGTGCTCATCGAGCGGTACATCCGCGATGGGCAGCCGGTGGGTTCCCGTACCCTGGCCAGGGACGCCGATCTCGGCTTGAGCCCGGCAACCATTCGCAATGTGATGGCGGATCTGGAAGAGCTGGGGCTGGTCACTTCGCCGCACACCTCGGCGGGCCGGGTGCCCACCGTGTTGGGTTACCGTTTTTTCGTCGATTCGCTCATCTCCATCCGGCCGCTCAAATCCAGGGATATCCAGCGCCTGGAAAAACAGCTCGGTGGCGAGGCGCCCCAGCATCTGGTGGAGAGCGCCTCCCGCCTGCTGTCGGGCATCACCCACATGGCGGGGGTGGTGATGGTGCCGCGTCACGACCAGGTGGTGATTCGCGAGTTGCAGTTCGTCCATCTCTCCAACACCCGGGTGCTGGCCATTCTGGTGACCAGCCAGGGAGAGGTGCTCAACCGCATTGTGGAGACTTCCCGGGTCTTCACCCGCCGCGAGCTGGAACAGTCGAGCCGTTTCATCAACGAACACTATGCCGGCCACGATCTGGAGACGATAAAACAGTCAATCGTGCGGGAGATGAACCAGCATCGGCGCGACATGGACCGGCTCATGGAAGAGGCCCTCACCATTGCCGACCGGGCCCTACAGGTGGAGGAGGGAGAGGACGATTTCGTGGTAACCGGCCAAACCAACCTGATGGATTTCGATGAACTGGCCCAGCTCGACCGCATCAAGGAGCTGTTCGAGGCCTTTTCGGAAAAGCAGGAGATTCTCCATCTGTTGGAGCGTTGCTCCCAGGCGCGGGGCGTTCAGCTCTTCATCGGAGAGGAGTCGGGATACGGTCCCCTGGAGAAGTGCAGCGTGGTCACCGCGCCCTACCGCGTGGACGAAAAGGTCGTGGGGGTGCTTGGAGTGATCGGTCCCACCCGCATGGCTTACGACCGGGTGATCCCCCTGGTGGACGTGACGGCCAAATTGTTGGGCGCGGCCTTGAAATCGGGATGATCGGCCCCATCTGAGGGCCCATCCCTTGATTTCTACCTGAAATTGTTTTTGCTGACAGAGGCTTGCGGCAGATGACAGAAAACGAACAACAGGCTTCCCAGGACGCCGAAGTGGAACAGCAAGAGGTGCCCTGCCAGGAGGAACTTTCCGCCGAGGAACTGGCCCGGCAGCTCGAGGAGATGCGGGCCAAGGCCGACGAGCACTGGGACAAGGTGGTGCGCGCCCAGGCGGAGCTGGACAACCTCAAAAAACGCCACCAGCGGGAACTTGAGCAGGCGCATAAGTTCGGCCTGGAGAAGTTCGTGGCCGAGCTGTTGGGGGTCTGGGACAGTCTGGAGCTGGGCTACCAGGCCGCCAGGGAGAATCACGATATCGAGAAGCTGCTGGAGGGCACCGAGCTCACCCTGAAGATGCTGGCCGATGCCATGGGCAAGTTCGGGGTGGAGCAGATCGATCCCCAGGGGGAGCCTTTCGACCCGGACAAGCATCAGGCGATGCAGGTGGTGGAGCGGGACGACGTGCCGTCCAACACAGTGGTGGAGGTGATCCAGAAGGGTTACAGCCTCAACGGAAGGCTGGTGCGCCCGGCGCTGGTGATGGTCTCCAAGGCGCCCTCCTGAGGCTTGAACTCCATCGAACCGCCCCCATCTGAGAGGGCAGATTGAATTCAAACCAGTTTCAACGAATTACAACGGAGAGAACCAACCATGGGCAAGATTATCGGCATCGACCTCGGCACCACCAACTCCTGCGTGGCGGTGATGGAGGGTGATAACGCCAAGGTGATCGAAAACGCGGAAGGCGATCGCACCACACCTTCGGTGATCGCTTTCACCCCCGAGGGCGAGGTGCTGGTGGGCAAGGCCGCCAAGCGCCAGGCGGTGACCAATCCCCACAACACCTTGTTCGCCATCAAACGCCTCATCGGTCGCAAGTTCGAGGACGACGTGGTGCAGAAGGACATCGAGATGGTGCCCTACAAGATCGTCAGGGCCGACAATGGCGATGCCTGGGTTGAGGTGAACGGCAGGAAGATGGCGCCGCCCGAGATCTCCGCCAAGGTGCTGCAAAAGATGAAGCAGACCGCCGAGGACTACCTGGGCGAGCCGGTCACCGAGGCGGTAATCACGGTGCCTGCCTACTTCAACGACTCCCAGCGCCAGGCTACCAAGGACGCCGGTCGCATCGCGGGCCTGGACGTGAAGCGGATCATCAACGAGCCCACCGCGGCGGCGCTGGCCTACGGCCTGGACAAATCGCCGGGTGACAAGAAGATCGCGGTCTATGACCTTGGGGGTGGCACCTTCGACATCTCCATCATCGAGATCGCGGAAGTGGAGGGCGAGCACCAGTTCGAGGTGCTCTCCACCAACGGTGACACCTTCCTTGGCGGCGAGGACTTCGATCTGCGCATCATCGATTACCTGGTGGACGAGTTCCAGAAGGAGCAGGGTGTCGATTTGCGCAACGATCCGCTGGCGTTGCAGCGCCTGAAAGAGGCCGCCGAGAAGGCCAAGATCGAGCTCAGCTCGGCGCAGCAGACCGACATCAACCTGCCCTACATCACGGCGGACGCCAGCGGGCCCAAGCACCTGAACGTTAAGCTCCCCCGGGCCAAGCTGGAGTCTTTGGTGGAGGATCTCATAGAGCGTTCCATAGAGCCTTGCAAGGTGGCGCTCAAGGATGCCGGCCTCTCCGCCTCCGATATCGACGATGTCATCCTGGTGGGCGGCCAGACCCGCATGCCGGCGGTGCAGAAAAAGGTGGAAGAGTTCTTCGGTCGCGCGCCGCGCAAGGATGTAAACCCCGACGAGGCGGTGGCCATCGGCGCGGCCATCCAGGGCGGCGTGCTCTCCGGCGCGGTGAAGGACGTGCTTTTGCTCGACGTCACCCCGCTGAGCCTGGGAATCGAAACCCTGGGCGGGGTGATGACCAAGCTCATCGAGAAGAACACCACCATTCCCACCACCGCGTCGCAGATCTTCTCCACCGCGGAGGACAACCAGTCGGCGGTGACGGTGCATGTGCTCCAGGGCGAGCGCGAGCGGGCGGCGGACAACAAGTCACTGGGCCGCTTCGATCTCACCGACATTCCGCCGGCGCCGCGCGGGGTGCCGCAGATCGAGGTCACCTTCGACATCGACGCCAACGGCATTCTGCACGTCTCGGCCAAGGACAAGGCCACCGGCAAGGAGCAGTCGATCAGGATCACCGCCTCTTCCGGCCTCAGCGAGGAGGAGATCGAGCGCATGCGCAAGGACGCCGAGGCCCACGCCGAGGAGGACCGCAAATTCCGCGAGCTGGTGGAGGCGCGCAACCAGGCCGACGCCCTCATCCACGCCACCCGCAAGTCGCTGGATGAATTGGGCGACAAGGTGGACGGCGCCGAGCGGGCCAATATCGAAAGCCTCATCAAGGAGCTCGAGGAGGCGGTCAAGGGCGAGAACAAGGAGGTCATCGAGACCAAGAGCAAGGCGCTGGCCGAGGCCTCCGGCAAGCTGGCCGAGAAGATGTATCAGAGCCAGGGCGCCGGTGGTGCCCAGGATTCGGCGGCTGGCGCGGGTGCCGCCGGTGGAGCCGGCCAGTCCACGGCATCGGACGAGGACGTGGTGGATGCCGAGTTCGAAGAGGTTGATGACGACAAGAAATAACCGCGCCGGATAATCCGGCTGGTCCGTGGACCCGGGGGCGGCGAAAGGCCGCTCCCGGCTTTTTGCGTTTTACGATTGACGAGAACAGAGCATGTCCAAGCGCGACTATTACGAGGTGCTGGGCGTCAGCCGCACCGCCACCACGGTTGAAATCAAAAAGGCCTACCGGCGGCTGGCGATGAAATATCACCCCGACCGCAACGAGGGGGATGCCGAGGCCGAGCGGAAGTTCAAGGAGGTGAAGGAGGCCTACGAAGTGCTCAGCGATGAGCAGAAACGGGCCGCCTACGACCAGTTCGGCCATGCCGGGGTGAACGCCGGAGCCGGCGGAGCGGGGCCGGGCGCCGGCTTCGGCGCCAGCTTCAGCGACATCTTCGGCGATGTCTTCGGCGACATCTTCGGCGGTGGCCGTGGTCCCCACCGGGCCTACCGGGGCTCGGACATGCAGTACAACCTGGAGATCACCCTGGAAGAGGCGGTGAAGGGCACCACGGTAAAGATCCGGGTGCCCTCCCAGTCGGTCTGCGATACCTGCGGCGGCAGCGGCGCGAAACCCGGCAGCTCGCCACGCACCTGTCCCACCTGCGGCGGCGTCGGTCAGGTGCGCATGCAGCAGGGTTTCTTCATCGCCCAGCAGACCTGTCCCACCTGCCACGGTCAGGGCACCGTGGTGGACAACCCCTGTCCCGCTTGTCGCGGTCACGGCCGGGTGCGCGACCACAAGACCCTTTCGGTGAAGGTGCCGCCGGGGGTGGATACCGGCGACCGCATCCGTCTTGCCGGCGAGGGTGAAATGGGTGAGAAGGGCGGGCCGCCCGGTGATCTCTATGTTCAGATCCGGGTCAAGGAGCACCCCATCTTTACCCGCGAGGATGCCAATCTCCGCTGCGAGATGCCCATCCCCATCACCACCGCGGCCCTGGGCGGGGAGCTTGAAGTGCCCACCCTGGAGGGCAAGGTCAAGCTCAAGATTCCCGCCGGCACCCAGAGCGGCAAGGTGTTCCGCATCCGTGGCAAGGGCGTGGCGCCGGTGCGCGGCGGCCCGGCGGGCGATCTGCTCTGCCAGGTGGTGGTGGAGACGCCGGTGAACCTCAACGAGGAGCAGAAGGCGCTTTTTCGCAAACTCGAGGAGTCCCTCGGCAAGGGTGGCAGGCGCCACAGCCCCAACAGCAGCTCCTGGCTGGACGGGGTGAAGAACTTTTTTAAGGAGATGGGGTTTTGAAGCGCCGTTGGAGAGCCACAGTTTTGGCACCCGGAAAGCGTTTGGGTTGATTGGAGCAAGCCGCAAACCGCGTTTGCGGCGCGGCGAGCGCTGATAAAGCCATGGAAGGCTTTTATCAGGGCTTCCCTAAATCAGGATCAGGAATAACCGAGGAGAAAAGAGTAATGATTCGAGTAGCCGTCACCGGCGCCGCCGGTCGCATGGGCAAGGCCTTGGTACGGGCCGTCACCGAAACCGGGGGGATGCGGCTCACCGTGGCCACAGAGCATCCCGACTCCAGCCTCATCGGCGCGGATGCCGGCGAAGTGGCCGGTATCGGACCCTTGGAGGTGACGCTCACCGCCGATCTTGAGGCGGTTGCGGGGGAATTCGACACCCTCATCGATTTCACCCGTCCCGAACCCGCGCTGGCCCATCTCGATGTCTGCC
>JALVUB010000252.1 GCA_027023915.1 Sedimenticola sp. | reverse complement strand
GCAGGCCTGCGGCTTGGCCGATGTCCAGGACAACAACAAGGCAGCGATCCGCCAGCTCATCGATGTCATCATGAACACCATCCGCCGCTCTGCCGCCGGCGATCCCCTGGCCGAGCGGGAGTTGGTCCAGGAGGCCGAAGCGCGCGCGCTCCATTTCCAGCTTCTGGAATCGCCCCTGGTGGCTGACCTGCTCCATCCCGAAACCTTGATCCAAGCCGACGAGCTGCCGGCAGTGCTGCTCACCGATCCGCGACAAGAGGTGGAAACCGCGCTCCAACTGTTTGACAGCGATCAGAAAGCCCTGTTGTTGGAGCAGGCGAGTGAACTGCTGGAGAGGGCGGGTGGTTCAGCGGGAGATAAGGAACGGCGGCGGCTTGCCTGGCTGGATGGTTGTATAAAGGGCTGACCCTTCCCTCGCCCTTGTGCGGGAGAGGGAAGAAGGAGAGCGCTATGCGCCCAGATCCGGGTTCTCGCTCACCAGGCGGTCATAGCTGTCCTGGTGTTGCGCCTCCAGCTGGCCGGAAATGCTATGCTGGAACCCTTCTGGCACCGTCTCGTTGTCGGGGTTGCCGCGATAGATCTCGTGCAGTGAGATTACCGGCTGTACCACCGAGGGAGAGGGTGCGGTGGCATGATAGGGCTGGAACGAGAGGTCGGGGCTGGCCAGTTGCCGTTCGTAGCCAAAGTCGCCGGCGGTTGCGATGCCTGTGGTCAGGGTGAGTGCGGTCAATGTCATCAGCATTTTCATGATGGTCTCCTCGTGACTGTGATTATCAACAAGCTGTGTTGAATAAGACCTGGAGCGGTTTGCTTTCATTTCGAAGGATCACAACATGAACTACAGCGACCTGCGCGACTTCCTGGAGCTTCTGGAGACCAGGGGTGAGCTCAAGCGCGTCACCGCCGAGGTGGACCCCCACCTGGAGATGACCGAGATCAGCGACCGGGTGCTGCGCGCCGGCGGTCCCGCCCTGCTGTTCGAAAAGCCCAAGGGCCACGATATCCCGGTGCTCACCAACCTTTTCGGCACCCCCCGGCGGGTGGCGCTGGGGATGGGCGAGGAGAAGGTGGAGGCCCTGCGCGAGGTGGGCCGGCTGCTGGCCGCCCTCAAGGAACCCGATCCGCCGCGCGGCATGAAGGACGCCTTCGACAAGCTGCCCCTCTACCGCAAGGTGCTGGACATGGCGCCCAGGGAGCGGCGCAGCGCCCCCTGCCAGGAGGTGGTGCTGGAAGGCGACCGGGTGGATCTGTCACGGATTCCGGTGCAGACCTGCTGGCCGGAGGATGCCGGTCCCCTCATCACCTGGGGGCTGGTGATCACCCGCGGGCCGGAGAAGCCGCGCCAGAACCTCGGCATCTACCGCATGCAGGTGATCGGCCGCAACCGCGTCATCATGCGCTGGCTGGCCCACCGCGGCGGGGCGCTGGACTTCCGCGACTGGCAGCGGAAGCACCCCGGCGAGCCCTTCCCCGTGTCGGTGGCCCTGGGCGCCGATCCGGCCACCATCCTGGCGGCGGTGACGCCGGTGCCCGACACCCTGTCGGAGTACGCCTTCGCCGGCCTGCTGCGCGGCTCGCGCACCGAGGTGACCCGCAGCCTGGGCAACGACCTGCAGGTGCCGGCCGGCGCCGAGTTCGTTCTCGAAGGGGTGATCCATCCCGACGACACCGCGCCGGAAGGTCCCTTCGGCGACCACACCGGCTACTACAACGAGGTGGAGACCTTCCCCGTCTTCACCATCGAGCGCATCACCCACAGGCGCGAGCCCATCTACCACAGCACCTACACCGGTCGTCCGCCCGACGAGCCGGCCATTCTCGGCGTGGCCCTGAACGAGGTCTTCGTGCCCATCCTGCAGAAGCAGTTTCCCGAGATCACCGATTTCTACCTGCCGCCCGAGGGCTGCTCCTACCGCCTGGCGGTGGTGAGCATGAAGAAACAGTACCCCGGCCACGCCAAGCGGGTGATGTTCGGGGTCTGGTCCTTCCTGCGCCAGTTCATGTACACCAAGTTCGTGATCGTCACCGACGACGACGTGAACGTGCGCGACTGGAACGACGTCATCTGGGCCATCACCACCCGCATGGACCCGGCGCGCGACACCGTGCTGGTGGAGAACACCCCCATCGACTACCTCGACTTCGCCTCGCCGGTGTCGGGACTCGGCTCCAAGATGGGGCTGGACGCCACCTCCAAGTGGCCCGGCGAGACCCGCCGTGAATGGGGCCGGCCCATCACCCGAGACCCCGAGGTGGTGAAGCGGGTGGATGCCCTCTGGAGCGAACTGGGACTCGATTGACCGCCCCATGGACAAAATCATCATCCGCGGCGCCCGCACCCACAACCTGAAGAACATCGACCTGGAACTGCCCCGGGACCGGCTCATCGTCATCACCGGCCTGTCGGGCTCGGGCAAGTCCTCGCTCGCCTTCGACACCCTCTACGCCGAGGGGCAGCGGCGCTACGTGGAGTCGCTCTCGGCCTACGCCCGCCAGTTCCTCTCCATGATGGAGAAGCCCGACGTTGACCACATCGAGGGGTTGTCGCCGGCCATCTCCATCGAGCAGAAGACCACCAGCCACAACCCGCGCTCCACCGTGGGCACGGTGACCGAGATCTACGACTACCTGCGGCTGCTCTTCGCCCGCGCCGGCACCCCCCGCTGCCCCGAGCACGGCTTGCCGCTGGAGGCGCAGACGGTGCAGCAGATGGTGGACCAGGTGATGGCGCTGCCCGAGGGGAGCCGGCTGATGCTGCTGGCGCCGGTGGTCTCCGAGCGCAAGGGCGAGTACCAGAAGCTGCTGCGCGAGCTGGCCGCCCAGGGCTTCATCCGCGCCCGCATCGACGGCGAACTCCACGAGCTGGACCAGCCCCCCGAGCTGGACCTGCGCCGCAAGCACACCATCGAGGCGGTGGTGGACCGCTTCAAGGTGCGCCCCGACGACGACCTGCGGCTGCGCCTGGCCGAGTCCTTCGAGACCGCCCTGCGCCTGGCCGACGGCAGCGCGCGGGTCGCCTTCATGGACGAGCCGGAGCGCGAGGAGCTGGTCTTCTCCGCCAACTTCGCCTGCCCGGTGTGCGGCTACAGCATCGAGGAGCTGGAGCCGCGGCTCTTCTCCTTCAACAACCCCGCCGGCGCCTGCCCGGTGTGCGACGGCCTGGGGGCGCGGCAGGTGTTCGACGAGCAGAAGGTGGTGGCCCACCCCGAGCTCTCCCTGGCCGCCGGCGCGGTGCGCGGCTGGGACCGGCGCAACGCCTACTACTTCCAGATGCTCCGCTCGCTGGCGCGCCACTACGGTTTCGACCCCGAGACCCCCTGGCAGGAACTGCCCGAGCGCATCCGCCGGATCATTCTCCACGGCAGCGGCGACGAGGAGATCGACTTCGACTACATCAACCACCGTGGCCGCCGCGTGCGCCGCAAACACACCTTCGAGGGGATCATCCCCAACATGGAGCGGCGCTACCGCGAGAGCGAGTCCAATGTCATCCGCGAGGAGCTGGCGCGCTACCTCTCCAGCCACCCCTGTCCCGCCTGCGGGGGCGCGCGGCTCAACGAGGCGGCGCGCAATGTCTTCATCGCCGGCCACAGCCTGCCGCAGGTGACCGCGTTGTCCGTGGGCCGCTGCCTGGAATTCTTCGAACGGCTCGAGCTGCCCGGCAAGCGGGGCGAGATCGCCGCCCGCATCGTCAAGGAGATCCGCGAGCGCATCGGCTTTTTGGTGAACGTGGGGCTGGACTACCTTACCCTGGACCGCAGCGCCGACACCCTCTCCGGCGGCGAGGCCCAGCGCATCCGCCTGGCCAGCCAGATCGGCGCCGGCCTGGTGGGGGTGATGTACGTCCTCGACGAGCCCTCCATCGGCCTCCACCAGCGCGACAACGCCCGCCTGCTCAAGACCCTCACCTACCTGCGTGACCTGGGCAACACCGTCATCGTGGTGGAGCACGACGAGGAGGCGATCCGCACCGCCGACCAGGTGGTGGACATCGGCCCCGGCGCCGGCGTCCACGGTGGCCGGGTGGTGGCCCAGGGCACCCCCGACGAGGTGGCCGCCAACCCCGACTCCCTCACCGGCCAGTACCTCTCCGGCAAGCGCCGCATCGAGGTGCCGCCCCTGCGCACCCCGCGCGACCCCGACCGCCTGCTGATGCTGGAGGGGGCCAGCGGCAACAACCTCAAAAAGGTGACCCTGGAGCTGCCGGTGGGGCTCTTCACCTGCGTCACCGGCGTCTCCGGCTCCGGCAAGTCCACCCTCATCAACGACACCCTCTACCCCCTGGCCGCCAACCAGCTCAACCGCGCCAGCCAGGACGTGGCGCCCTTCGAGGCCATCCACGGCCTGGAGCACTTCGACAAGGTGGTAGACATCGACCAGTCCCCCATCGGCCGCACCCCCCGCTCCAACCCAGCCACCTACACCGGCCTCTTCACCCCCATCCGCGAGCTCTTCGCCGGCGTGCCCGAGGCGCGCTCGCGCGGCTACACCCCCGGCCGCTTCAGCTTCAACGTCAAGGGCGGCCGCTGCGAGGCGTGCAAGGGCGACGGCGTCATCAAGGTGGAGATGCACTTCCTGCCCGACATCTACGTCCAGTGCGACGTCTGCAAGGGCAAGCGCTACAACCGCGAGACCCTGGAGATCCGCTACAAGGGCAGGAACATCTCCGAGGTGCTCGACATGACGGTGGAGGAGGCGCTGGCTTTCTTCGACGCCGTGCCCGCGGTCAAGCGCAAGCTCCAGACCTTGATGGACGTGGGTCTGAGCTACATCCAGCTCGGCCAGAACGCCACCACCCTCTCCGGCGGCGAGGCCCAGCGCATCAAGCTCTCGCGCGAACTCTCCAAGCGCGACACCGGCAGCACCCTCTACATCCTCGACGAGCCCACCACCGGCCTCCACTTCCACGACGTGGAACAGCTCCTCGGTGTCCTCCACCGCCTGCGCGACCACGGCAACACCGTGGTGGTGATCGAGCACAACCTCGACGTCATCAAGACCGCCGACTGGATCATCGACCTCGGCCCCGAGGGGGGCGAAGGCGGCGGCCGGATCATCGCCACCGGCACCCCTGAAGAGGTTGCCGAAATGGAGACAAGTCATACAGGGCGGTTTCTAAAGCCCATCTTGGCAAGCTGACCTATAGTGGTTCCAGGCCGATCTCTTTGCACAGGGCGTTGACCAACGCTTCGCCGGCGTCGTTGACATCCATGTCGATTCCCAGTTTTTCCAGGCTCGTCACGGCCTGGCCAGGATGCCCGCAAGGGTTGATGCGGGAGAAGGGCTCCAGATCCAGGTTCACGTTCAGCGCCAGGCCGTGGTAGGTGTAGCCCCGCCTCACCCGTAGGCCCAGGGAGGCGATTTTGCCCTTGTCCACATAGACGCCGGGCGCGTCAGGGCGGGCGTGGGCCTTGATCTCGTGTTGGTTCAGCAGCCGGATCACGGACTGCTCCATGGCGGTCACCAAGCCGCGTATGCCTTGCCCCGTCGCCTTCAGGTCGAGCAGCAGGTAGGCCACAAGCTGTCCCGGTCCGTGGTAGGTGACTTGGCCGCCGCGATCACTCTGAACCACGGGAATGTCCCCCGGGTTCAACAGGTGTTCGGCCTTGCCCGCTTGGCCCTGGGTGAAGACCGGAGGGTGTTCCAGCAGCCAGATCTCGGAAGGGGTGTCGGGAGTGCGGGTATCGGTAAAATCCCGCATGGCCTGCCAGCTTTCCTGGTAGGGCACCAGTCCCATGTGGCGGATGACGACCGCCCGCTTCACAGCCGCATTAGCACCCTTTCGTTGGCGGTGAGCTCGTCGTAGAGCGCTTCGAGCTGTTCGCGGCTGTTGAATTTCGCCTCAACCGCTACCGAAACATATTTTCCGTTACGGCTGGAGCGGGTACTTACCGCTCCTTCTCCCAGGCCGGAGCAATGTCTTCGCACGATCTCCACCACCAGAGCGTCGAAATCGTTCTGATCGACGCCCATGGCGCGAACGATCAGTCGACAGGGAAAAGTCAGGCCTTGGAGAGTGTCACTCATGGCCGCTGTCCTTGAGCCGCTGTTGCAGTTGTGCTTTGTATTCGGCATAGAGGGCGTCCATTTTCTTCCACATGGGGCCGGGTTTGCCGTTTGCAACAGCTTGGCCGTCGAGCCGGCTCACGGGCATCACCTCCTTGGTGGAGCTGGTGACCCACACTTCATCGGCTTCTCTCAGTTCGGCGACCGGAATCTCTCTTTCCCGCCAAGGCAGGTCAGCCTTTTCCGCCAGCTCCAGCACCAGGTCGCGGGTAATCCCGGGAAGAAGATGGTTGCTCTTGGGTGGGGTGAGAATGACACTCTTCTTCACCAGAAAGAAGTTGGAGGCGCTGCCCTCGGTGGCCAGGCCGTCCCGAACCAAAATGGCTTCGTGGGCGCCAGCGTCCCGGGCCGACTGCTGAGCCAGGATGTTGGCCAGCAGGGTAATGGCCTTGATATCACACCGCTGCCAGCGGATGTCCTCCACGGTGACCACGGCGATGCCCTGTTCCACCAGTGCTGGATCGCGCGGTGTGAGTGGCGTCGCCATGACAAAAACCGTGGGATGAACCTCTTCGGGAATGGCGTGCAGCCGCTTGTCATAGGCGCCGCGGGTAACCTGAAGGTAGATCTGCTGATCTTCTCCCATGCGTTGATCCAGCAGCCGCTGGATGATCTGTCGCCATTGGTCGTTTTCCAGCGGCGCTTCCATGCGCACGGCGCCCAGGCTGTGATTGAGACGTCTGAGGTGCTCGGTCAGGCGAAAGGGCCGACCGCCGTAAGCAGGAATCACTTCATAGACGCCGTCACCAAAAAGAAAGCCGCGGTCGAGCACCGGCACCCGGGCCTGTTCCAGCGGTAAAAAATCACCATTTAGATAGACAAGCATGGCGGCCTACTTGAAAAGGTGAACGACGCTGTCGGCCAGGTTGTGGAAGAAACCGCCCTTGGCCACCGGTTGCAGCGCCACCAGAGGGACGGTTTTCAGCTCTTCACCACCCTGGCTTACCACCAGCAGGCCCAGCGACTGGTTTCTGTGGATCGGCGCGGTGATGTCAGGGGAGATCCTGGCCCGCAGCTTGAGCTGATCGTAGCTTCCTCTTGGGATGGTGACATAGAGATCATTTTCGACGCCCAGTGCCAACTGGTCCACGGCGCCTTTCCATACGCGCACTTTTTTAATGGGTTCATCCGCGCCGAACAGTCGGTGGGTTTCGTAGAAACGGAAGCCGTAATTGAGAAGCTTCTGGCTTTCGTCGGCGCGGGCGCGGTCGCTTTTGGTGCCCATCACCACTGAAAGCAGCCGCATGCCATCACGTCTGGCCGAGGCTACCAGGCAGTAACCGGCTGAATTGGTATGCCCGGTCTTTACGCCGTCCACCGAGGGGTCTCGCCACAGCAGTCGGTTGCGGTTCCTCTGGGTGATGCCGTTGAAGGTGAACTCGCGCTGTGAGTAGATGGCGTAGTGTCGGGGAAACTCCAGCATCAAGGCTCTAGTCACCTTGAGAATGTCCGCCGGGGTGGAATAGTGCTCTGGATCGGGCAAGCCGGTGGCGTTGGCGTAGTGGGTGTTGGTCATGCCCAGTTCCCGGGCGTATTTGTTCATCAGCGAAACGAAGGCTTCCTCGCTGCCGGCGATGTGTTCCGCCAGCGCCACACAGGCGTCGTTACCCGAATCGACGATCATGCCGTGGATAAGATCGTCCACCGAAACCTTTTTTCCCACCTCGATGAACATGCGGGAACCGGGGGTCTTCCACGCCTTTTTGCTCACCAGTACCTGGTCCTGAAGGTGAATGTGTCCTGCTTCCAGCTCCTTGAAGACCGCGTAGGCGGTCATGATCTTGGTGAGACTGGCTGGCTCGAGGCGTTTGTCGGAATTGTATTGAGCCAGCACCTCGCCGCTGTGGAAATCCATCAGCATGTAGCCTTTCGCTTCCACCTGGGGTGGCGGCGGGGGCGCCGCGGACGCGGACAAGGCCGTGCAGAACAGCAGCAACAGAATGGTTAACCGAGCCATTGAATCCTTGAAGTAAGGAAAAAAGCTATTGTACCGGATGAACCTGTTGAATACCCCAGCGTTCCAGGGAACGTGAAAGGGCGGCCTGCTGTGATTTGGATGTCAGCGGACCAACCACCACCTTGTGCAGGCCGCCATCCTGTCGAATGACCACCTGAAGGTCATAGCGCCGCTCGATGCGGTGTTTCAGGCTGCGCGCCTTGGAGGGGTCGGCGAACGCGGCCACCTGGATGAAACGGCCGGGGCGGCTCGTGTGGGAGGTCTTGGGCGCCGGCGCGGAAGCGGACGGTTTCGATGGGGGCAGTGGCCGGACGTCGCCAGGCGTAATGGCCACGATCTCTACTTGCGCGGTGCCCCTCCCCAACATGCCCAGCTTGGCGGCCGCGGCATAGGTCACGTCGATGATCCGGCCTCCATAAAAGGGCCCCCGGTCGTTTATTCTCACCACCACCGAGCGTCCGTTATCCAGGTTGGTGACCCTCACTCTGGTATTCATCGGAAGGGTTTTGTGAGCCGCGGTCATGTCGTACATGTTGAAGCGCTCCCCGCTGGCGGTTCTGCGGCCCTGAAACTTTTTGCCATACCAGGAGGCGATGCCGCGCTGGTGGAAGCCGCGCGCGTCGCGCAGCACATAGTAGGTGTGCCCGCCAACGGTATAGCTGCCCGCGCCCCCGTGGTGCCCCCGAGACGCTTGGCGGCCATGAGGATGCCTGGCGTGGTGCCAGACGCTGGAACAACCCGTCAATAAAATCAACAGTAACAGTGGCGTGAGGCAATATGGCGGTTTCGCCAGGGCGAGGTGGTTGCCGTCCTTGTTCACAACGCCTCCTCCCCGGCAATGGCCTTGCCCAGTTGATAGACCGCCATGGCATACATGGGGCTGTGGTTATAGCGGGTTATGACATAAAAGTTGTTCAAACCCAGCCAGTATTCGGCGCCTTCATCGGTATCCAGTTTCACCAGCGCTGCCCTCATCTCCTTGTTGACCAGCTCGTCGAAACGGATGCCGGCCTTCCACAGGTCCATAAGCTTGTGGGCCGGCTTGAGCTTGCCATCGATAAAGCGCGCGTGCCGTGTCGCGTCCACGCCCTCTGCCCGCAGCACGACGGGAAAATCCCGTTTCCAGCCGTGGCGGGCGAAATAGTTGGCCACGCTGCCGATGGCGTCGGCTTCGTTTTTCCAGATATCGCGCCGGCCGTCGCCGTCGAAATCCACCGCATATTCAAGAAAGCTGCTGGGCATGAATTGTCCAAGTCCCATGGCGCCGGCGTAGGAGCCTTTCGGTTTGCGCGGGTCAAGTTTCTCCTGACGGGTGAGCAGCAGAAACTTTTCCAGCTCGCTGGTGAAAAAACGGCTGCGCGGGGGATAGTGGAACGCCAGCGTGTAGAGCGCGTCCAGCACCCTGTCCTTGCCGGCACGTCTTCCGTAAAAGGTTTCCACGCCGATGATGGCGGTGACCAGCTCAGGTGGCACGCCATATTTTTCCTGTGCGCGGTTGAGCGCCTCCCGGTTGCGCGCCATGAACGTGCGCCCCATGCGTATGCGTTCCGGCGTCAGGAAGATGCGGCGGTAGCTGCTCCAGTTCAGTGTGTGCTCGGCGGGATGGCTGATGCGGTCGATGATGTCCTGGCGATAGTGAGCGTCGGCCAGCACCCGTTTCAGCCAGGCACGGTCGAAATCGTGGTTTTCCACCATTTGATCGATGAATTTTTCGATGCCGGTTGCCGGCGCGGCCGGGGTGCCCGCCGCCATGAGCAACAGCATCAGCAAAAAAAGAATCCGCATTATCTTGGAAGCAGCTTTCTATGAGTGTGAATGGACATCAGGATACCGAAACCGGCCATCAGGGTCACCAGCGAGGTGCCTCCATAACTCACCAACGGCAGGGGCACGCCCACCACCGGCAGCAGGCCGCTCACCATGCCGGTATTCACGAACAGATAGACGAAATAGACTAGGATCAGCGCCCCTCCCAGCAGCCGGCTGTAGCTGTCCTGGGCCTGACCGGCGATCTGCAGACCGCGAAAAATGACGAACAGGCTGAGCAACAGCAACACAATGGCGCCCACAAGACCAAACTCTTCACCCAACACGGCGAAGATGAAATCGGTGTGGCGTTCGGGCAGGAATTCGAGCTGCGACTGGGTGCCGTTGAGCCACCCCTTGCCGTAGATGCCGCCGGAGCCGATGGCGATCTTTGACTGGATGATGTGATAGCCGGCGCCAAGAGGATCGCTTTCCGGATTGAGGAAGGTGAGCACCCGCTGGCGTTGATAGTCGCGCATGAAATGCCATAACACCGGTGCCGCTGCTGCTGCCGTGAACAGCAAGCCACCTATCAGGCGCCAGCTCACCCCGGCCAGGAAGAGAACGAAGAGGCCGCTGCTGGCCACCAGAATGGCGGTGCCCAGGTCCGGTTGTCGGGCGATGAGAAACACCGGCAGGCCGATGAGCGCCAGGCTCGTCAGCAGCTCTTTCCAGTCTGGTGGCAGACGGTGTTTGGAGAGGTGCCAGGCGATCATCATGGGCGTTGCCAGCTTCACCAGCTCGGATGGCTGAAAGCGCATGAAACCCAGGTCGAGCCAGCGCTGGGCGCCTTTTCCCACTACGCCCATGGCGAGCACCGCCACCAGCATGAGGATGCCGGCCAGGTAGAGCCAGGGGCTCCAGCGTTGCAGGCTTTGGGCTGGAACCTGGGCGAGGGCGAAAAGCACTCCAAACGCAATCAGCAGGCGGATGATCTGACGCTCCACCTGATGCATGTCCTGGCCGCTGGCCGAATAGAGCACCACCAATCCAAAACCGCTGAGCAACAACAAGCCGGTGAGCAGGGGCAGGTCCAGATGCAACCGCGCCAACAGGCCTCGTGGGCGTGCAGGTTCACTAGGCGGCAGGCCGCTGGGCGAGGTGGCGCCATTCATTGTTTTTCTCCACTTAATCGTGGCAGGTGGCCCTGATGGATAAGCCAGGCATCCATGATCTTGCGCGCGATGGGCGCCGCGGCAGAGCCGCCATGACCGCCATGTTCAACGACCACCGCCACCGCGATGCGTGGTGCTTCCACCGGTGCATAGGCGATAAAAAGGGCATGGTCTCGCATTTGTTTGGAAACCTCGTTTTCCTTGTATTCGGCATCCTGGGCCACGCTGAATACCTGGGCGGTGCCTGTTTTTCCAGCGATGCGGTAGCGGGGAGTGCGAATGCGCCGCGCTGTGCCGTGGGCCCCTTCCACAACGTGAAGCATGGCCTGCTGTATCGCTTTCCAGTTGGCCGGATCGCCGACGGGAATGGGGTGTTCCACCGTTGGCACCGGCGTGTGCTTGCCGCTGGCTTCGTCCACCAGTTCTCGAACCAGTCGGGGTTCATAATAGTGACCGCCGTTGGCCAGCGCGGCGGTGGCCGCGGCCAGTTGCAGCGGAGTTGCCTGGAAGCTTCCCTGGCCGATGCCGATGATGACGGTCTCGCCGGGAAACCAGATCTGATGGTATCTTTTGCGCTTCCATTCCCGTGACGGCCTGATACCCCTTCGTTCTCCCACCAGGTCGATGCCGGTGTGTTCGCCGAAGCGGAAGTTGGCGAGAAAGGATTGCAGCCGGTCGATGCCCGTCTGATGAGCAAGGCGGTAGAAAAAGACGTCACATGACTGGGTGATTGCCTTGTCCAGATCGGTGATGCCGTGTCCGACCTTCTTCCAGTCGCGGTATTTGTGTTCACGCCCCGGCAGCTGGAAATACCCCCGGCAGTTGAGCTTGGTGGAAGTGGTGATGACGCCCAGCTCCAGTCCCGCCAGCCCCATGAACGGCTTGACAGTGGAGCCCGGCGGGTAGACTCCTTTGAGGGCCCGGTTGAACAGGGGCTTGTTGGGATCGTTGCGCAGGCTCCGGTAATCCCTGCTGCTGATGCCGTCAACGAAAAGGTTGGGATCGAAACCGGGTTTGCTTACCAGCGCCAACACGGCGCCGTTGCGCGGGTCGATCGCCACCGCCGCCCCGTTGTGGTCACCGAAGGCGTCCAGCGCCACCTGTTGCAGGCTGCTGTCGAGATTGAGTATCAATGTACGACCAGGCTGGGGAGGGATTTCCTTGAGTACCCGCACTGTTTTTCCCTGAGCGTTTACCTCCACCTGCTGATAACCCACATGGCCGTGTAGCACGCTTTCGTAGGCGCGCTCAATGCCGGTTTTGCCAACATGAGTGGTGCCGGCATAGTTGGAAGGGTCGATGCGCTGAAGATCCTTGCGGCTGATGCGTCCCACGTAACCCACCACGTGAGCAAGGGGAGCGCCAAGTGGGTATGTGCGGGTGAGACGGGCGCGGATGGAAACGCCGGGAAACTTGTGCTGATTCACCGCAAACAGCGCCGCTTCCCTGCTGCTGATGCCCAGCTTGACGGGAATGCTGTCGAAACGGCGCCTTTGTCTGCGTAATCGTTCGAAACGCTCGCGGTCGCTGTCGAGAATGGGAATAACGCGGCTCAGGCGTTCTATGGTTTGTTTCAGATTGCCCGCCTTTTCAGGCACTATTTCCAGGTTGAACGACGGGCGGTTGTAGGCCAGCAGGCGGCCGCTGCGGTCGTAGATCAGTCCCCGGGTCGGTGGCAGCGGCAACAGCTTCACCCTGTTGTCATGAGCCAGGGTGGTGAAGTGGTCGTGACGCATCACCTGGAGGTAGAAGAGCCGCGCCAGAATGGCCGACAGCGCCAGTAGCACCAGCAGGGCGGCGGCCAGGGCGCGCCGGATGAAAAGACGGCTTTCGCGGCGATAGTCCTTGAGTTCCCGGCCCTTCATGGCGTGTGGAATCGACGGCGCAAGTCACGCAGAATGATGAAGGTCCATGGCCACAACAGGCCGCCGATCAAAGGCGTTGTCCAGGCGGCGGGGGACGATGTCGGCAACCCCAACGCGCCGTTGACCCAAAAGAACAGCACTCTTTCCAGCAGTAACAACACCGCTACGAAAATGGCCTGCTGCCACAGGGGGAAGACTCTTACCCGCCGGTAGCTCTTGAGGGTAAGGTAGGCCACCAGCGACAGCCCGAAGGCGTGCTGACCAAGCAGCGTGCCGGTGAGAATGTCCAGCAGCAGGCCGCAGAGGAACGCAAAGCCCACGCCCACTTTTTCCGGCAGGGCCATGCACCAGTAAATGAGTGCCAGGGCTACCCAGTGGGGGCGGTAGAACGCCATTTCCGCTGGCATCGGCAACACGCTAAGCACCAAAGCCAGAAGCAAAGTGGTGAGAATGACGCCGTATCCCCGCATCAAGGTGTCGCCGGTTGTTTCCGTTCAGGATCGGAAGCGCCACGCTCTTCCGTCGGCTCTGACGGGGTTGCCGGCGTCGGCTTCATCTCCCACACCAGCAGCACCTCCCGGCTGCGATCCAACCGCGCGAGAGGCGTGGCGGTGACATGGGCGAAAGGCTTTCCGGGAGCAGGTTTTACTTCCGCCACCCGGGCCACCGGATAGCCCGGTGGAAATTTGCCCCCCAGCCCCGAGGTGACCAGCAGATCTCCCTTGCGGATGTCCGCGTTGTTGGGCAGGTAGGGCAGATCCAGGCGGTCGATGCGTCCGGTGCCCACGGCGATGGTGCGTAGCCCGTTACGCAGCACCTGTACCGGCAAGGCGTGTCGGGCGTCGGTAATCAGTAGCACGGTGGCCCGTTGAGACGCCACTTCCGTCACCTGGCCCATCACCGCGCGGGCGTCAAGGACCGGTTGTCCGGGATAGACGCCAGAGGCGCTGCCCTTGTCGATCATCACCTGTTGGCGGAAGGGGTCCAGGTCCATGCCGGAAAGCTCCGCCACCAATACCCGGTTACCAAGTTTGTAGGCTGAGCCCAGAAGATCCCGCAGCCGCTCGTTCTCCGCTTTCAGGGCGGCAAGTTGTTGCAGTTCGCCTTTCAGCTTGAGGTTTTCTGTTTTTAGAAGACGATTCTCCGCTTTCAGGCTGCTGCGGCTGCGTAGGTTTTCTCCAAGCCAGCCGGCCACCTCCGCGGGAAATTCCGCCAATGCCTGAATCGGATAGACGAGAGAGGCCAGTACGCGGCGCACCGCATCGGCCTGATGGAAGCGGTGATCCACCACCATCAGCACCAGCGACAGCAACATGGCACCTATCACCCGGGCGCCGGGGGAAGGGCCTTCTGCAAAGATGAACTTGATGTCGTGACTCCTGCGTTACTCCACGCTGAAGAAGTCTCCCGCCTTCTCGTCCATCATCTCCAACGCCCTGCCGCCACCACGGGCCACGCAGGTCATGGGGTCTTCCGCCACGATCACCGGCAGGCCGGTCTCCTCCTCCAACAACCGGTCCAGCCCGCGCAGCAAGGCGCCGCCGCCGGTGAGCACGATGCCCCGCTCGGCCACGTCCGCCCCCAGCTCGGGAGGCGTCTGCTCCAGGGCGCGGCGCACCGCGTCCACGATGCCGCTCAAGGGCTCTTGCAGCGCTTCCAGGATCTCGTTGCTGTTGAGCGTGAAGCTGCGCGGAATGCCCTCGGCCAGATTGCGGCCCTTGACCTCGATCTCCTGCACCTCGTTGCCGGGCCAGGCGGTGGCGATTTCGTGCTTGATCTGTTCCGCCGTTGCCTCGCCGATAAGGCTGCCGTAGTTGCGTCGCACGTAGTTGATGATGGCCTCGTCGAACTTGTCGCCGCCGATGCGCGCCGAATTGGCATAGACAATGCCGTTGAGCGAGAGAATGGCGACTTCCGAAGTGCCGCCGCCGATGTCCAGCACCATGGAGCCCCGTGCCTCGTCCACCGGCAGGTTGGCGCCGATTGCCGCCGCCATCGGCTCTTCAATGAGATAGACCTCGCGCGCGCCGGCGCCCGCCGCCGACTCCTTGATGGCGCGCCGCTCCACCTGGGTGGAGCCGCAGGGCACGCAGATCAGCACCCTCGGACTGGGTCGGATAAGGCGGCTCTCGTGTACTTTGTGAATAAAGTACTGAAGCATTTTTTCCGTCACCGTGAAGTCGGCGATGACGCCGTCCTTCATGGGACGGATGGCGGTGATGTTGGTGGGGGTGCGGCCCAACATCTTCTTGGCTTCTTCCCCCACCGCGGCCACCGCCTTGGTGCCGCGACCGCGATCCTCGCGGATCGCCACCACCGAAGGCTCGTTGAGCACTATGCCCTGGTCCCGGGCATAGATAAGGGTGTTGGCCGTGCCCAGGTCGATGGAGAGATCGTTGGAAAAAAGTCCGCGCAGACGTCTGAAAAGCATCAACAAAATCCGTTAAGGCGGTCGCTCGAGCGAGTTGTGGAAAAGTCGGGAAACAGCAATGAAAACCGATGCCTGCCCTTGGCAGACCTCCGCTTCAGAGGGCGCTAATCTATCAACAGCTTCGGTTGTCGGCAAGTGGGGATTTCCCCCGGAAGGTGTAAAACGGGGTGATTTGTGGTAGCTTCCGGCTCCCTTGGATATTGTGGAATCACAAGGCATGTCCCTGCAACGTGAAGATGTGGAGAAGATTGCCCACCTGGCGCGGCTGGCGGTGCCGGAGGAGGAGCTGGAGCATCTGCGCGGTGAGCTGGCCGGCATTCTTCATCTGGTGGAACAGATGGACGAACTGGACACCGGTGACATCACTCCCATGGCCCATCCGTTGGAGATGACCCAACGGCTGCGGGTTGACCGGGTCACCGAGGAAAATCATCGTGACCAGTACCAGGCGGTGGCGCCGTTGGTGGAAAACGGCCTTTATCTGGTTCCCAGGGTGATTGAATGAGCGACCTGCACCGAAAAAGCCTGCGCGAGCTGCGCGAGGGACTGGCGGCCGGCAGCTTCACATCGGTGGAGCTTGTGGAGCACTTCCTGGCCCGTATCCGCGAACATGACCAGACACTCAACACGCTCATCACGGTGAGCGACAAAGAGGCGTTGCAGCAGGCCGGCGCCGCCGACGAGCGCATCCAGAAGGGCGAGGCGGGCCCCCTCACCGGCATTCCCCTGATCCACAAGGACATCTTCTGCACCCGTGGGGTGAAGACCAGTTGCGGCTCGCGGATGCTCGACAACTTCATCTCTCCCTACGACGCCACCGTGGTGGAGCGGCTGGCCGATGCCGGCATGGTGATGCTGGGCAAGGCCAACATGGACGAGTTCGCCATGGGCTCTTCCAATGAGACCAGTTACTACGGCCCGGTAAAGAACCCCTGGGACACCGAGCGGGTGCCCGGCGGCTCCTCCGGCGGTTCGGCGGCGGCGGTGGCGGCGCGCCTGGCGCCGGCGGCCACTGGCACCGACACCGGCGGCTCCATCCGCCAGCCGGCGGCGCTGTGCGGCATCACCGGCCTCAAGCCCAGCTACGGGCGGGTGTCGCGCTGGGGCATGATCGCCTTCGCCTCCAGCCTCGACCAGGCCGGCCCCATGGCGCGCAGCGCCGAGGACTGCGCCCTGCTGCTGTCGGCCATGGCCGGCTTCGACGAGCGCGATTCCACCTGCGTGGACCGCCCGGTGGACGACTACCTGGCCGCCCTGGAACGGCCGGTGAAGGGGCTGCGCGTGGGGGTGGTGAAGGAGTTCTTCGGCGAGGGGCTGGACAGCGGCGTGGGCGCCTCCATCGAAGAGGCGATGAAGGTACTCGAAGGGCTGGGGGTGGAGCTGGTGGAGGTGAGCCTGCCCCACTCCCGCTACTCGGTGCCGGCCTACTACGTGGTGGCGCCGGCCGAGGCCTCCTCCAATCTGGCGCGCTACGACGGGGTGCGCTTCGGCCATCGCTGCGACGATCCGAAGGACCTGGAGGATCTCTACAAGCGTTCCCGCGCCGAGGGCTTCGGCGCCGAGGTCAAGCGGCGCATCATGATCGGCACCTACGCCCTCTCCGCCGGCTACTACGACGCCTACTATCTCAAGGCGCAGAAGGTGCGCCAGGTGATCGCCCGGGATTTCCGCAACGCCTTCGAACAGGCCGACCTGCTGCTGGGCCCCGCTTCGCCCGAGGTGGCCTTCCGCCTGGGCGAGAAGTCCGATGATCCCGTCTCCATGTACCTGTCGGACATCTACACCATCGCCGTCAACCTCGCCGGCCTGCCGGCGCTGTCCATGCCGGCGCCCCGGGCCCACGGGCTGCCGGTGGGGCTCCAGCTCATCGGCAACTATTTCGACGAGGGGCGGCTGCTCAACCTGGCCCATCAGCTTCAACTGGCCACTGACTGGCACCTACAGACGCCGGAGGGTTTCGCGTGATGGCCTGGGAAACCGTCATCGGGCTGGAGATCCACGTCCAGCTCACCACAAAGTCCAAGATCTTCTCCGGCGCCTCCACCCGCTTCGGCGCCGAGCCCAACACCCAGGCCTGCCTGGTGGACCTGGGCTTCCCCGGCGTGCTGCCGGTGCTCAACGAAGGGGCGGTGCGCCGGGCGGTGCTCTTCGGCACCGCCATCGAGGCGGAGATCGCCCGCCGCTCGGTCTTCGCGCGCAAGAACTACTTCTATCCCGACCTGCCCAAGGGCTACCAGATCAGCCAGTACGAGCTGCCCATCGTCGGCCGCGGCCACGTGGAGATCCTGCTGGAGAACGGCGAGCGCAAGCGCATCGGCGTCACCCGCGCCCACCTGGAGGAGGATGCCGGCAAGTCCCTGCACGAGGACTTCCACGGCTATACCGGCATCGACCTCAACCGCGCCGGCACCCCCCTGCTGGAGATCGTCTCCGAGCCCGACCTGCGCTCGGCGAAAGAGGCGGTGGCCTATGCCAAGAAGATCCACCAGATCGTCACTTATCTGGGCATCTGCGACGGCAACATGCAGGAGGGCTCCTTCCGCATGGACGCCAACGTCTCGGTGCGCCCGGTGGGCCGAAAAGAGTTCGGCACCCGCACCGAGCTGAAGAACCTCAACTCCTTCCGCTTCCTCGAACGGGCCATCGACTTCGAGGTGGAGCGCCAGATCGACGTGCTGGAGTCGGGTGGCCAGGTGGTCCAGGAGACCCGCCTCTACGATGCCCAGAAGGACGAGACCCGCTCCATGCGCACCAAGGAGGAGGCCAACGACTACCGCTACTTCCCCGATCCCGACCTGCTGCCCCTGGTCATCGAAGACGCCTTCATCGAGGAGACGGTGAAGGGGATGCCCGAGCTGCCCGAGGCGCGCCGCCGCCGCTTCGAGGAGGAATACGGCCTCTCCGCCTACGACGCCGAGGTACTCACCGCCACCCGTCCCCAGGCCGACTACTACGAGGCGGTGGTGGCGGTGGCCGGTGACGCCAAGCTGGCGGCCAACTGGATGATGGTGGAGCTCTTCGGCGCCCTCAACAAGGCGGGCCTGTCGCTGGAGGTGAGCCCGGTCTCCGCCGAGGCCCTGGGCGGCCTGGTCAAGCGCATCGCCGACGACACCATCTCCGGCAAGATCGCCAAGACGGTCTTCGAGGAGATGTGGCGGAGCGGCCGCGCCGCCGACGAGATCATCGAGGAGAAGGGCCTCAGGCAGATCACCGACAGTAGCGCCATCGAGGCCATCGTGGACGAGGTGCTGGCCGAGAACGCCCAGCAGGTGGAGAACTACCGCAACGCCGATCCGAAGAAGCAGCCCAAGATGCTCGGCTTCTTCGTCGGCCAGGTGATGAAGAAGAGCCAGGGCAAGGCCAATCCCAGGCAGGTGAACGAACTGCTGCGCAACAAGCTGGGGTAATGGACGCCGAGCAGCGGCGCCGCATCCTCTGCGCCCATCGCGACAGCCTGCGACGCTACGGCTACTCCCCCTGGGCGCTCTACTGGAGCAATCGCGAGGTTCAGGAAAGGCGCTTCCAGGTGCTCTTCGAGGTGGGCATCCAGCCCGGTCAGAGCCTGCTGGACGTGGGCTGCGGCTTCGGCGACCTGGCCGTCTGGCTCGAAAGGCAGGGCTGCCCGGTGGACTACACCGGCCTCGACCTCTCTCCCGACCTCCTGGCCGAGGGGCGCCGGCGCCATCCTGGCCTGCGGCTGGTGGAGGGCGATCTCTTCGATCTCGACCCCGCGCCCGGGTCGTTCGACTGGGTGGTGCTCTCGGGCACCCTCAACCGCGACCTGGGGGACGATGGCGCCTACGCCCGCCGGCTCATCCCCCGCATGTGGGACGCCTGCCGCCTGGGCATCGCCTTCAACCTGCTCGACGCCCGCCACGCTCCCACCGCGAGCCGCTGGGACATGCAGAGCTTTCACCCCGGGGAGATGCTGGCGCTGGCGCGCCGCTTCGCCCCCCGCGTGGAACTGCGAGACGACTACCTGGACAACGATTTCACCATCCTGGCATGGCGGTGAGCGGGTTGCGACAGGACTACGCTTTCACCCCCATCGCCACCGTATAGCTTTTTCCCTGCTTGACCTTTTTGTGGTTGCCGAAGATTTCGGTGAAGCTGCGCTTGATGAACTGGCGCAGGCCGCTGATAACCACCACGTAGAAACGACCGCCCGGCTCCAGCCGCTGGTGGATGTCGTGGAAGAAGAGGTAGTAGTGCTCCTTGCCGGTCTTGGCCGGCAAGTTGGTCACCGCCAGGGTGAAGCGGCGCTCGGCGGGCACCTGGTCCAGGCCGTTGCTCAGCAGTACCTCCACGTTTTCGATGCCGTTCAGGGCGGCGTTCTTGCGCGCGTACTCCACCGCCACGAAATCCTTGTCCACCAGGGTGCAGAACCCCTGTGGCGCCGCCTTGGCGATGGCCAACCCCAGCGGCCCGTAGCCACAGCCCAGGTCCAGCGCCCGCTCGTTGGGGCGCACCTCGAGGTGATCCAGCAGCAACCGGGTGCCGGCATCGATCCCCTTGGGCGAAAAGAGCCCCCAGGTGGTGTGAAAGGTGAGCGGGTGGCCCATCAACGTCTCCTGAAAGACGATGTCACGGCGGAGTTGTTCGATGCGGGTGGGGTCGAAAGGCGGCATTTTCAGTCCCCGCAGACCGGGCAGCCGGGGTCGGGCCGCAGTTTGAGGGTGCGCAGCTCCATGGTCAGGGCGTCGAGGAGGAGCAGGCGGCCGCTAAGCGGTTCGCCGGTACCCACCAGCAGCTTGATCGCTTCCGTGGCCTGGATGGAGCCGATGATGCCCACCACCGGGGCGAGCACGCCGTTGGCGGCGCAGCTGGCGTCGAGCTCGCCGCTGTCGCCGTAGAGGCAGTGGTAGCAGGGCGCCTCGGGGTGGTCGTTGAAGACCGCCACCTGGCCCTCCCAGCGGATGGCCGAGCCGGAGACCAGGGGCTTGCCCTGGCGCACGCAGGCGTGGTTGATGGCGTAGCGGGTGACGAAATTGTCGCTACAGTCGAGCACCACATCGGCTTCGGCCACCGCCTCCTCCAGCGCCTCGCCTTCCAGCCGCCCGTGGACCGGCAGGGTGCGGCAGCGCGGGTTGATGCGGTTCAGGGTCTGCTGCGCCGAGTGGACCTTGGGCGTGCCGATGGCCTCGTGGCTGTGGACGATCTGGCGCTGGAGGTTGGTGAGATCCACCTCGTCGAAATCCACCAGCACCAGCTCGCCCACGCCGGCGGCGGCCAGGTAGAGGGCCACCGGCGCGCCCAGCCCCCCCAGGCCGATGATGAGCGCCCGGGAGTCGAGCAGCCGCTGCTGCCCCTCCAGGTCGATCTGGGGGAGCATGATCTGGCGGCTGTACTGGAGCAGTTCCTCGTCGTTCATGGTGTTTTTCCTCCCCTCACCCCAACCCTCTCCCTGGAGGAGAGGAAGCCGGTCACCCCTCTTTCACCGTGGGGGTGAAGGGATCAACCACAAGCATAACAGCCCAGTGTCACCCTGTCCCTTCCGGCCAGATCCCGGCGGGTTTCCACCCTTTCGAACTCCGCCTCCCGGAACAGCGCCCGCACCGCTTCCCCCTGTTCCGCCCCGTGCTCCACCGCCAGCCAGCCGCCTGGCTCCAGGTAGGGGGGCGCGCCACGGACGATGGTGCGCAGCTCATCGAGCCCCTCCGGGCCGGCAGCCAGGGCGGAGAGCGGCTCGTGGCGCACCCCGTCCCCCTGGAGGTGGGGATCGCCCTCGGCCACGTAGGGCGGGTTGCTGAGGATGAGGTGAAAGCGGGTTTCCCCCGGAAGGGGGTCGTACCAGCGGCCTTGGAGAAAGCGGAGGTTTTTCAAACCCAGGTTGCGGGCGTTCTCCCGGGCCACCGCCAGCGCTTCGGCGCTTAGGTCGGTGGCGGTGACCTGCCACCGGGGGCGCTCGTGGGCAATGGCGAGGGCGATGGCGCCGGAGCCGGTGCCGAGGTCGAGGATGGTGATCCCCTCACCCCCGGCCCCTCTGCCGGAGGGTGAGGGGTGATCGGCTCCCTCT
>JALVUB010000251.1 GCA_027023915.1 Sedimenticola sp. | reverse complement strand
GGGTCAAGTCCAAGATCAACAGGTACAAGGCCGACGTGGTGTTGTTGGATGGTGTGCTGATCGATGAGTTGGTGGATTTCAACGGCGGTGTCGAGCCCTGTTTCGAGTCCCTGCCGACGGTGGTGATGGCGGATTCCGCCTCCCCCATCCGGGATTACATGCTCGGCAAGCTCAATGCCGGGCCGCTCTATCGGGTGAGCGAGGGTCGTCATCAAGATGGCACCCTGGCGGGAGAGTACGGCGAGGAGCTGATGAAGGTGCTGCAATGTGCCACCGGCGGCGGTCGCTGTGACGTATTCACCCGTCTGGAAGACAAGCTGAGCGTCGATTTCGTGGTGCCCAAATCGGAGCAGATTCCCCTGGGTGGCGGCAGGCCGCGATTGATCGTCATGGGAGCCTCCATGGGCGGGGTGGACGCGTTGAAGAAGCTCTTTTCCCGGTTGCCCGCCAATCTTCCGCCCATTGCCATAACCGAGCACATTCCACCGCGCTTTAGCAAAGTTTTCGCCCGTCGCCTGGACGATCTTTCCACTCTGTCGGTGTGCGAGGCCCGCGAGGGCATGGTATTGCGTGCCGGCCACGCCTATGTGGCGCCGGGCGACCACCATCTGATGATTACTCGGGAAGGCGATGATTTCTACTGCGCCTTGAATGAAGGGCCCCATGTCAATCGTCACAAGCCTTCGGTGGATGTTCTTTTCAGGTCGGCCTTGCAGGCCGCTGGTGACGAACTCATCGGCGTGCTGCTCACCGGAATGGGCGATGACGGCGCCCGCTGCCTGCTGGAGATGCGCGAGGCGGGGGTATCGACCATCGCCCAGGATCGTGAAACCAGCGTGGTCTGGGGCATGCCTGGTGAGGCGGTGAAACTCGGCGCCGCCGAACAGGTGTTGCCGCTGGACAAGATTCCCCCGGCTCTGGAGTCGCTCTGTGGAGAGCCGGCCAGGGCCTCTACATATCAATAGAGAACGAGAGGAGGTGTTGCAATGAACATCATGGTAGTTGACGACAGTCTGGCCATGCGTCTTATCGTCATGAAAACCCTGCGCGAAGCGGGATTCGACGGTCACGACATCGTGCAGGCGGAAGACGGCGCCAAGGCGTTGGAGGCGATCAAGGAAAACGAGCCCGATCTGGTGCTCTGTGACTGGAACATGCCCAATATGACCGGCCCGGAGCTGCTGGCGGCGCTCAAGGACGAAGGCATCAATGTCAAGTTCGGCTTCGTCACCACCGAGGCTTCGGAGGATATGCGTAACAAAGCGAGCGAGATGGGCGCCCGTTTCCTTATCGCCAAGCCGTTCACGCCCGAGACCTTTCAGGAGAAGCTCGGCCCTTATCTCAACTAGGAGGTTGTCCCATGTCGCAGATTCCGTTACCCAAACCCATCGAGTTGCAACAGATTCTCGCCATGATGTATGGCGGTGGTCTCAAGGCGGAAGCGGGCGAGCCCGTGCCGGTGGCACCCGGCAGCCAGTCGCTGGTGGCTCTTTATGTTAGCGATGACGACGAGCCGTTGGCGATTGGCGCGGCGGATTACGCCTTCACCGCCTATGCCGGTGCGTCGCTGACCCGTATTCCGAAGGGGACGGCGGACGATTGCGCAAAAACCGGTGACTTTTCGGAAATCATGCTGGGCAATGTGCATGAGATCATGAATATTTGTTCCCGCCTTCTCATGGACAGCAGCAGTCCCCATCTTCGTCTTAACGGGCTATTCGGGAAGCCGGACGAACTGCCGGACAACGTAAAGGAGTTGCTCGGTGGCACCAGCCGCGGCGGCGATTATTCCGTCACCTTTCCCGGCTACGGCAGCGGGGGGATCTCCTTCTACGATCTGGCGGCCTGAAAATGAAAAACGCGGGTCCGGTGGATCCGAACCCGCGTTTGACTTTCAGTTCTTATCGCAAAGCCTGCCGGCCTTGCCGGAGGTTACATGGGAGTGACGTTTTCCGCCTGGGGGCCTTTTTGACCCTGGGTTACTTCCATGGTCACCTTCTGCCCCTCGTACAGCGTTCTGCGACCGGTACCGTTGATGGCGCTGAAGTGAACAAAAACGTCCTTGCCGCCTTCCTGTTCGATGAAGCCGAAGCCTTTTTCATCGTTGAACCATTTGACGGTACCTTCTACTTGATTTGACATATCTATAACTCTTTCAAAACAATCCGGGCGCGACCCGGACAAAAAACAAAAAAAACCAGCCAACAGGCTGGTACCACGCATGTCGTTTCACTCGAAGCGACAAAGTCATTATAGGCGCTTCCCAGTTTTTTGCCCGAATTATTTGTGGGGAGCTCTGAAAAAGCCTTCCATGGCTTTTTCAGGGTCGCGGCGCTGCAAACCAGGACGCGCTGAACCAATTTTCCTTCCAATGCTCTAACATCCAGATTTCGCTACGGAGAACGACCAGATGACCGAATCCCCTTCCGCTTCCCGGCAGGCGTTCGAGCGCTTGCAGGCGCACATGCAACGCCACATCCTGGGCCAGGAGAGGCTGGTGAACCGGCTGCTGGTGGCGCTGCTGGCGGATGGCCACCTGCTGGTGGAGGGGGCGCCCGGCCTGGCCAAGACAAAGGCGATCAAGACCCTGAGCGAGGGCATCGAGGGCAGTTTCCACCGCGTCCAGTTCACGCCCGACCTGCTGCCCGCCGATCTCACCGGCACCGACATCTACCGGCCTCAGGAGGGGAGCTTCGTCTTCCAGCAGGGGCCGCTGTTCAACAACCTGGTGCTGGCCGACGAGATCAACCGCGCGCCGGCCAAGGTGCAGTCGGCGCTGCTGGAGGCGATGGCGGAGCGCCAGATCACCGTGGGCAACCGCTCCTGGACCCTGCCGAACCTCTTTCTGGTGATGGCCACGCAGAACCCCATCGAGCAGGAGGGCACCTATCCGCTGCCCGAGGCGCAGCTCGACCGTTTCCTGCTGCACGTGGTGATCGACTATCCCGGTTACGAGTACGAGCGCCGCATCCTTCACCTGGCGCGCGAGGAGGCACTGGGCGGGCTGGACGGCGGGCAGGGAAGCGAAATCGAGCCCATGAGCCAGTCGCTGCTCTTCCAGGCGCGGCGGGAGGTGCTCCGGGTCCACCTCTCCGAGGCGGTGGAGGAGTACCTGCTGCAACTGGTGCTGGCCACGCGCAAGCCGGAACCTTACGGCAGTGAGCTGGCGCAGTGGATCGAGTACGGCGCCAGCCCCCGCGCCTCCATCGGCCTGGACCGCTGCGCCCGCGCCCACGCCTGGCTGGCGGGGAGGGACTATGTGTCGCCCGAGGACGTGCAGGAGATGGCCTTCGACATCCTGCGCCACCGTCTCATTCTCGACTACGAGGCCGAGGCCGAAGGCGTGACGCCGGACCGGGTGATCTCCGAACTCCTGGCCAGGGTGCCGGTGCCTTGATGAAGTCCCAACGACGCCGGGAAGCGACAACCGACCCCACCCGCGCCACGCTGGAGGAGCTGCTGCGCCTGGAACGGCCGGCCCGCCGGCTCTCGCTGGCGCCCCAGGTGGCCCGTGCCCGCCAGGCGGGGCAGTACCTCTCGCGGCTGCGCGGGCGTGGCATGGAGTACGACGAGTCGCGCCCCTACCAGCCGGGGGATGACGTGCGCAACATGGACTGGCGGGTGACCGCCCGCATCGGCAAACCCTTCAGCAAGCTCTACCGCGAGGAGCGGGAGCGCCCGGTGCTGCTCTGGGTGGACGCCCGCGCCGCCATGTTCTTCGCCACCCGGGGGCGCTTCAAGTGGGCCCAGGCCCAGCGCGCCGCCGCCCTGCTGGCCTGGGCGGCCTTCCAGGGGGGCGATCGCGTGGGGGGCGGGATCTTTTCCGACCGACAGCACCAGGAGCTTCGCCCCAGGCGCGGCAAGGGCGCGTTGCTGAAGCTCCTGCGGGTGCTGGCGGAGTTCCCGCAGCCTGCCGGGGGCGCTGGCGGATCCCTGTTGCAGCCCCTTCGACGCCTGCACCACGCCGCCCATCCCGGCAGCCTGGTGGTGGTGCTGAGCGACTTCCGCGGGCTCGATGGCGCCGCCGAGCGGCAACTGCTGCGCACCGCCCGGCACAACGACCTGGTGCTACTCCATCTCTACGACCGGCTGGAAGAGGCGCTGCCGCCGCCCGGCCGCTACCCGGTGGGGGACGGCGACCGCATCCTGGTGCTCGACAGCTCACGAGGTGAGGTGCGGCAGGCGTACCGGCGCCGTTTCCAGGCGTGGGTGGCGCGCCTCGAAACCCTCTGCCGGCGCAACGGCATCACCTGGCTACAGTGCGCCAGTGACAGCGACCCGGTGGAGGTGCTGCGGCACGCTTTCGGGAGGCGCCGGGGATGACGCCCGATCCCCTGGCCGGCCTCAAGGAGATCCAGTTGCCCCCGCCGGTGGGCTGGTGGCCGCCGGCGCCCGGCTGGTGGTTGCTGGCGCTGTTGCTGCTGTTGATCGTCTGGATGGCGGTGCGTTGGCTGGCGGCGCGCGGGAAGCGCGGGTTGCCCAGGGCCGCGGCGCAAGCCGAGCTTGAAGCCATCCGCCGCCGCTACCGGGACGACGGCGATCCGGCAAGGCTGGCCGCCGGGCTGTCGCGCCTGCTGCGCCGCGTGGCCCTGGGCTGCTTTCCGCGCGAGCGCGTGGCCGGGCTGACCGGCGAGCGATGGCTCGCCTTTCTCGACCAGGCGCTGGGCGAACCGGCCGAGCCCTTCGGGAAAGGGGTGGGCAGGGCGCTGGTTGAGGCCCCCTACCGGCCCGGCGTTCCAGTGGAGGCGGAAGCGCTTCTCGATCTCGCCCAACGCTGGATCGGGCAGGTGGCCGGGAAAGGCTGTGCCAGGGGAGGGCGC
>JALVUB010000250.1 GCA_027023915.1 Sedimenticola sp. | reverse complement strand
GCGCATCGCCCGGGATGGCGTGCCCAACTACTTTGGCAGCCAGCGTTTCGGGCGGGAGGGGCGCAATCTGGAGCAGGCGCGGGCGCTGTTCGAGGGACGGAAACGGCGAATGAGCCGGGAACAGCGGGGGCTGCTGCTGTCGGCGGCGCGCGCCTTTCTTTTCAACAGGGTGCTGGCGGCCCGGGTGGAGCAGGGGAGCTGGAATCTCGCCCTCCCCGGCGAGGTGCTGCTGATCGACGGCAGCCGGGCGCAGTTCCATGCGCCCCCGGACGAGGTGCTGAAGAGCCGGGTGGCGGCAGGGGAGGTGCACCCCACCGGGCCCCTCTGGGGGCGTCCGGGGCGGGCATTGGCGCCGGAAGGAGAAGCGGACGGGCTGGAACGGCGTGCGCTGGCGGAAAGCGAAGCCTGGCGGGAGGGCCTTGAACGCGCCGGCCTGGAGATGGACCGGCGGGCGTTGCGCCTGCGGGTGCGGGAGCTGGCGTGGCAGTGGGAGGGGGCAGACCTAGGGCTCTCCTTCCGGTTGGAAAAGGGAAGCTATGCCACGGCGGTGTTGCGGGAACTTTGTATCACGGCCTTATCCTGATTCCCCTCTCCCGCTTGCGGGAGAGGGCAGGAGTGAGGGTAGAAACAAAATTCGGCGCGGGGACACGCCTCCTAGATTCCCGGTTTTCGTGACAGCAACACGTAGGCCGCGCCGGTGCCGCCGTCCCAGCGGGGGGCGGAGCAGAAGGCGAGCACCTCGGGCCGCTGGGGCAGCCACTGGTTGACCCGCTGCTTGAGCACCGGCTGGCGGTCGGAGCCGCGCCCCTTGCCGTGGATGATGCGCACGCAGCGGCGGCGGGCCTTCAGGCTCTGGTCGAGAAAGCGGCCCAGGGCGCGGCGGGCGTCGTCCACCCGCATGCCGTGCAGATCGAGAGTGGCCTGGGGTTCGATGACGCCCCGTTGCAGATCGCGGAAAACCCGGTTTTGAATGCCGGGACGGCGGAATTCGAGAAAATCCGGCGCCTCTTCGGCGGTGTCGCCGAACAATTCTTCCGGTTTTTCCTCTTCCCATTGGATGGGCTGTGGCTTTTTGCGTGGCTTCCAGGGCGCCGCGCGATCCTGCGTCAGCGGGCGCACATCGCGCATTGCGTCGCGAAAGAGGTTCTGCTCGCCTTTTTCTTTTTCATCGCCGGGATTCATCGTCAAATTCTAGCCAATGGCAGGCGGCTTTTCAGTAGAATTCGGCCATGCGCATCCTTTTGAGCAATGATGACGGTTACCAGGCGCCAGGGCTGTCGGCGCTGGTGGAAGCGCTGCGCCAGGTGGCCGAGGTGATTGTGGTGGCGCCCGACCGCGACCGCAGCGGTGCCAGCAACTCACTCACCCTGGACACCCCACTTCGCGCCCAACGCATGGTGGACGGTACCATCCGGGTGGAGGGCACGCCTACCGACTGCGTCCATCTGGCCATCACCGGGCTGCTCGAAGAAGAACCGGACATGGTTGTGGCCGGCATCAACGCCGGCGCCAACATGGGCGACGATGTGATCTATTCCGGCACCGTGGCGGCGGCCACCGAAGGCCGTTTTCTCGGTTTTCCGGCCATGGCGGTCTCCATGGCCTCCCATGCGCCGCGCCACCTGGAGACCGGGGCAAAGGTGGCACGCTGGCTGGTGGAACGGCTGCAGCGCCATCCACTGCCCGCCGATTCCATTCTCAATGTCAACGTGCCCGATCTGCCCTGGGAAGAGCTTCGGGGCTTCCGCGCCACCCGCCTGGGACATCGCCACAAGGCCGAGCCGGTGGTGAAGCAGACCGATCCCCGGGGACGGCCCATCTACTGGGTGGGGCCCGCGGGCCCCGAGCAGGACGCGGGGGAAGGGACAGATTTTCACGCCGTGCGCAACGGTTTCGTCTCGATCACGCCCATTCAGGTGGATCTCACCCGGCACCAGGCGGTGCCGCAAGTGACCCGCTGGCTGGAGGCGGTGGCATGACACCAGATCAGCCCCATGCCGGCGTGGGCATGACCTCCGAACGGAGCCGCGACCGGCTGGTGGAGTTGTTGCGCCGCCAGGGCATTCGTGACGAGCGGGTGCTGGAGGCGATGCGCGCCATTCCGCGCCATCTGTTTGTGGACGAGGCGCTTGCCAGCCGCGCTTACGAAAACACCGCCCTGCCCATCGGTTTCGGGCAGACCATATCCCAGCCCTATATCGTGGCGCGCATGACCGAAGCGCTGCTCAACGGCGGGAACCTGGAGCGGGTGCTGGAGGTGGGTACCGGCTCGGGCTATCAGAGCGCCGTGCTCTCGCTGTTGGTGCGTCGCATCTATACCCTGGAGCGCATTGCGCCCCTGTTGGAACAGGCCAGGGAGCGTTTCCGGCAACTGGGGCTGCGGAACATTCACCCCAGGCTGGCGGATGGAACCCTGGGGCTGCCGGAAAAGCGGCCCTATGACGGCATCCTTGTCACCGCGGCGCCTGAAGGCATTCCCCGCCCGTTGGTGGAGCAGCTCGACCAGGGCGCCCACATGGTGCTGCCGGTGGGCAGCCGCGAGGGCCAGGCGCTGGTAAGGGTGACCCGTACCGCGCGCGGTTACGATACGGAACTGCTGGAGCCGGTCAATTTCGTGCCGATGCTGGGAGGAGTGGAAAAGTGAAGATTTTCTCCTCCCTCTACCGGCGGGCCATGATCTGGGCCCGCCATCCCAAGGCACCCTGGTATCTGGCGGCTCTGGGTTTTGCCGAGGCCTCTTTTTTTCCGGTGCCGCCGGACGTCATGCTGGCGCCCATGAGCCTGGGGCAGCCCAAGAAGGCTTGGCGTTTTGCCCTGCTCACCACCCTGGCCTCGGTGGTGGGAGGGGTTTTCGGCTACCTCATTGGTTGGTTTGCCTTCGATCTGGTATCCGGCTGGCTCCAGCAGGCGGGTTATTACGAGCAGTATCTGATGGCACGACAATGGTTTGACCGCTGGGGTTTCTGGGCCGTGTTTCTTGCCGGATTTTCGCCCATTCCCTACAAAGTATTCACCATTACCGCCGGAGTCACCGCCATGAGTTTTTTACCCTTCATGCTGGCTTCGTTCATCGGCCGGGGTACTCGCTTCTTCCTTGTTGCCGGGCTCATGGCCTGGGGGGGGGCAGCCATGGAAGAGCGGTTGCATCGCTACATGGACTGGATCGGCTGGACCCTGGTGGTGCTGGCAGTGGTGGGAATTCTCTTCTACCGGGGCGGCTGAGCCAGGTTTCTTATGGATAGCCGCTTGCATACCCTTCTGACGATTTTTTCCCTGCTTGTGGCACTGCTGTTGGCTGGATGCACCAGCGCTCCCAGTCATCCCGTCGGCTCTTCCGGTAAATACCATGGTCGCTCTCATGTCCGTATCAGGGAAAACTGGTACCGGGTGCATAAGGGGGACACCCTCTGGTCGGTGGCCTGGCGCGCCGGGGTGGACTACCACGACCTGGCACGCTGGAACCACCTGCGTTACCCCTACACCATATATCCCGGTCAGAAGCTGCGTGTCCGGCCGCCATGGGGCACCACCAGTCGTATTTACCACTCGCGCCATGGGAACAGCGGCAAAAAGAAAAAGCACGGAGCAAAACCGCCTCGCAGGCACCGGACAAAAAAGGGGCCTTCAAAACACGCCATGAAGTGGGCCTGGCCCATGCGCGGAAAGCTGGTAAGCCGCTTCTCCCGTTCCAATCCCGAACAGGAAGGTATCGAAATCTCGGGTAAAAAGGGTCAGAAGGTAAGGGCGGCCGCTGGGGGAACCGTGGTCTATAGCGGTAGTGGACTGATCGGTTACGGCAAGCTTATTATCATCAAACACAACGAGGAGTTTCTCAGCGCCTATGGCCACAACAGCAGACTGCTGGTGAAAGAAGGACAAAAAGTGAAGCGTGGCCAGCACATCTCGGATCTGGGTGTGAATAACACGGGCAAGGCGTTGCTCCATTTCGAAATAAGAAGGTATGGCAAACCGGTGGATCCCCTGCGCTACCTGCCGCCCTGGTAGCGGGGGCAGGGTGTTCACCTGCCGGAGGAGTGATGGAAAAAGAGGCGGAAGAGATAAAGGGTAAATTAAAAAAAACGTCCGCGTCGGAGCAGATGGACGCCACCCGCCTCTACCTGCGTGAAATCGGTGCCGCGCAACTGCTCACGGCAGAGGAAGAGGTCGAGCTTGCGCGCAAAATCCGCCAGGGCGACGAAGCGGCGCGGGCGCGCATGATAGAAAGCAATCTGCGGTTGGTGGTGAAGATCGCCCGCCGCTACCTCAACCGCGGCCTGGCGCTGCTCGACCTCATTGAGGAAGGCAATCTCGGACTGATCCGCGCGGTGGAGAAGTTCGATCCCGAGAAGGGGTTTCGTTTCTCCACCTATGCCACCTGGTGGATTCGTCAGACCATCGAGCGGGCGCTGATGAACCAGACCCGCACCATCCGCCTGCCCATCCATGTGGTCAAGGAGATCAACGTCTATCTGCGCGCCGCGCGCCGTCTGAGCCAGGAGCTGGATCACGAGCCCACCGCCGAGGAGATCGCCGAGCTGCTGGATCGCCCTCTGGAAGAGGTGGAGCGGATGCTCGGTTTCAACGAGCGCGTCACCTCGGTGGATGCTCCCCAGGCGCGGGAGGGTGAACGACCACGACTGGACAACATCGCCGACGAAAACAGTCCCGAGCCCACCGATTACCTCCAGGCGGAGGGTATTCGGGAGCATCTGGAAGAGTGGCTCGACAAGCTCAACGAAAAGCAGCGCGAGGTGGTGGTGCGCCGTTTTGGTCTTCAGGGCTACACCAACTTCACCCTGGAACAGGTGGCCCAGGAGCTGGGC
>JALVUB010000249.1 GCA_027023915.1 Sedimenticola sp. | reverse complement strand
GCACATTCTGCCCGACGCCCTGGAACCGAAGCTGGGGCTGGCGCTGCCCCTGCTGGCCCAGCAGCGCTTTGCCGAGGCCGAGACGGTGCTTGTCCAGGTGTTGCGCATCGACCTCTACAACTACCCGGGCAACCTGCGCCTGCTCCAGGCCCTAGCCGGCCAGGGAAAATACGAGGCCGCCCGTGCCGTCGCCCGGCGGATGCTGGCCCGTTATCCCGCCGATGTCGCTTTTCTGGCTTGGCTGGGCCGCATCGAGGCGAAGCAGGGGGAGGAGGAAAAGGCCCGCCGGCTGTTCCGCGACGTGCTCATCCTGGACCCGGAAAACGTCGCCGCCCGCGCCTTTTTCCGTGCCCTGGGGGAAAGAAAGAAACGATAGGGCACCCTGAAAAATTCGAGGTGCCCGATAGGAAAGCGTTTTTCCGCGCCGAACGACCAAGACAAACACAAACCATCATGAGGACCCGGAGATGAAATTCAGACTGCTGTTTCTCGTTCTGCTGCCTGTTGTCCTGCTGGCCGGCTGCCAGGAAGCGGACACCAACGCGGTGGTGAACGCCTACGGCAACAAGGACTACCTGGGCGCCATGCGGATTTCTGGAAAGCGCATACAGGGGGGCGGAGCCAACCGCATCGACCGCATCCTTCACGCCTGGTCGCTGTTCCAGTTGGGGTATTTCGACAAGGCGCTGCGTGAATTCCAGGCGCTGGCCCGCCAGCGGCCCACTGAATTTCACGCCTGGCTGGGGCAGGGTTGGGTGATGATAAAAAAAGGGCGCTTCGATCGTGCCACCCATTATCTGGATGAAGCACAGCGGTGGATGGGGCAGTGGCAGCGGCCCATGCTGTTTGCCGCCCGGGGCTGGCTGGCGTTTTATAAAAAAGAGTACGATCGCGCCGCCGCGCTCTTCGACCTGACCCAGCAAAGCCTCTATTTCGAGGATAAGGAGTACATCCCCATCCCCGAGCCCCTCATGGAGACATGGGAGACTCTCCCCTGGGTGGGCAAGGGCTGGGTGGCCATCGTCAAGGGTCAGTTGGATAAGGCGGATAACTATTTCAAACGGGGCCTGGTGCATGACGCCAGTTGCCATCTCTGTTACGCGGGGCTTTCCGAAGTGGCTGCGCGAAACGGCGCACTCAATGATGCCATCGACCTGGCGGTCAAAGGATTATCTGTGGTGCGCCATGACAATTCACTGACAGCCCAGCTCAACAGGTTGTTGTGGAAAAAGAACGATCTTGCGCTCAGCAAGCAGATCTACGAAAAGTTGGTAAAGACTTCTCGGGGCGATTCACTCTACCTTGCCAACCTGGGATATTTGTATCTTTACCGTGGCGAGGCCGACAAGGCGGAACAGCTTTTCCACGAGGCTTTGCGGAAAGAACCTGGCCTGATATTGGCAAAAAGAGGGCTGGCCCTTATTGCACGTCCGACTGCTCAATAAACAGTGATCGGAACGGCTGGTTTTCTTTTTCTCCCGCTCATGGATCTCGTTTTATTTGACCTGGAGCCCACTCCAGGTACTAGGCTTCTGTCATGGCAAATTTTTCAGCTTCAGCAGCAGGAGCCACCAGAATGAATCGAACCATGCTGATCCGCGGAGGTGTGTTCATTTTCCTGTTATCGCCGCTCTCTGCATGGAGCCACGATCCCGTGTTCGGCATCGGCCCTCACGTTGTTTATAAGGGGGGCTTGGAAATCGCGGTGGAAGGCGAGGCAAGCAAGGCAGGCAGGGGAAAAGAGCGGATGCTGACCCTGGAACTCACCTATGGTCTCACGGGTGACTGGGCCGCCGGGGTGGAGTTGCCCTGGGCCTACCTGCAGGAAGGCGCTGACAGCAATAGCGGCAACGGGGATATCGCTCTTTTCACCAAGTACCGATTCTGGCGGCGGGACTCCCTGGGATTGCAAGAGTCAGCTGCTGTGTTGCTGAAGGTCATCACCGATACCGCCGATGGCGGTGGCGCCCCGCGGCTGGACAAGGGGACCACCGACGCCATCCTTGGATTGACCTACGGCTACGAGAGCCGCAAGTGGTACCGCTGGGCCAGTGTGCGCTACCGCTTCAATGGAAAAAATGATGCTGGCCTGGCGCGGGGTGACCGGGTGCTCCTGGATTTCGTCGGTGGCTGCCGCCCCCGGTTGAGCGGCTACCGGGAAGCCGACACCGTCTGGCTGCTGGAACTCAATGGCGAATACGGCAAGCGCGCCAGCCTGCGCGGCAGTGACCTTCCCGATACCGGCGGAAGTGAGTGGTTTCTCTCTCCCGGCATTTTCTGGACCAAGCGCAATTTCGCGGTCAAGGCCGGGGTGCAGATACCCATCCACAGCAACCTGAACGGCAACCAGGACGAGTCGGACTACCGTGCCAGGGTGGTCCTGGAATGGCACCTTTGAGATGGAGGAGAAACCAATGAAAAGAATCTGTCTGACGACCTTCCTCTTGCTCATGCTGGCGCAAGGCGCCTGGGCGGCGGGGAAGCACTACGAAATGCGGGTGGACGGCCTGGCCTGCCCCTTCTGCGCCTATGGCATCGAGAAGAAGTTCAAGGCGATGAAGGGGGTGGAAAAGATCGACGTGGATCTGGACAAGGGTCTGGTCACCGTGGACACCGACGGCCAGACCACATTCACGGATCAGCAGATGGAAAAGCTGTTCAAGGATTCTGGTTTCACCTATCGCAAGATGAAGGTCACGCCCCGTTGACGCGGCGCTGGTCGGGCTTCAGCCCGATCTACCTTACTAATCCCGGTAGAGATCGTCCCGCCGCAGGGGCAGCGGCCTGGGATTGCCCTTGATGCCGGCCAACACCTGGTGAATGGCGATCTCCCCTTTGTCGAAGTAAAGGGCGCAGCCGGCCATGTAGAGGCGCCACAAGCGGTAGGTTCTTTCGCTGCTGACGCGGATGGCTTCCTCCCGCTGGGCTTCCAGATTGCGCACCCAGTGGCGCAGGGTGAGGGCGTAGTGCGGGCGCAGATTCTCCACGTCCATGGGCTCGAAACCGGCATCTTCCATGGCCGCCACCACTGTGCTGATGCGGGCAAGCTGACCGTCCGGAAAGATGTAGTGATTGATGAAACGGGTAGCCGCCGTGGGACGCCAGTCGTGATCGCTGGTGATGCCATGGTTGAGATAGAGCCCATCCGGCTTGAGCACCCTGCGTACAGTACCGAAATAGACGGGGAAGTTGCGGATGCCCACGTGCTCGAACATGCCCACGCTGACTACCCGGTCATAGACGGCCTCGCCCGGCAGATCGCGGTAGTCCAGCAACTCGATGCGGATGCGGTCCTCAAGCCCCGCTTCCCGCACGCGCTGGCTGGCCAGACTGTGTTGCTGTTCACTGAGCGTGATGCCGTGAACTTCGACCCCATAGTTGCGTGCTGCCCATAGCGCAAGGCCGCCCCACCCGCAGCCGATGTCCAGCAGCTTATGGCCCGGCTGCAAGTGCAGCTTGCGGCAGAGATAGTCGAGCTTGTTCCGCTGGGCTTCCTCCAGGGGTTGATCGTCCGAGGCGAAATAGGCGCAGGAATAGACCATCTCCGGATCGAGCCAGAGGCGGTAGAAATCGTTGCCCACATCGTAGTGATGGGCGATGGTCTGACGGCTGTTGTGGCGGGCGCGGCGGGTTATGGTGCCCAGTACCGGGCCGCTTCGGCCGCGGCTTCTGGGCAGGGACATGGCGAGTTTGACCAGCTCCATGCGCAGCGCGGCGGGCAGGGCGTGCAGTTCCATCCGCTCGCCCACGTCTATGAGGGTTTCGAAATCGCCTTCGAGATCGAGTCGGCCATCCAGATAGGCTTCCACCAGCCGGAAGAGGCTGGGGTGCAGCAGCAGCTCCCGGGCCACGCCGGGGTCGTTTACCCGCAGGGTGCAGCAGGCGCTGTCTTCACCAAAGACCCGGATACCGTCCGCCAAGCGGACGCCGATCTCTTTTTTGTGGCCGGCAAGCAGTTTTTGCGCGATGAGCCCGAGTGTTTCCGCCGGCGGGCGTTTCCGTCCACGGGCGCCCTTTGTCATGCCGATGGAACGATCGTTTTTCGGATCAGGGCGGATCATGACCGTGCTCCTGGAGACAGAACACCGATAATGCGGAATTCCAGTATAGGAATTTGGTGGAACTTATCCAACATGGCCCATGATCTTCGCCTGCTTCAGGCAGAACAATCTTGGCTCTTCGTCATTTTGTGTGGATTTATTCTGGCCGCCACCGCTTTGCGGCCATGCCCTTGACAGGGTCTTGTTGGCCATCAACATACTGATCGTCAGGAGGGGTTGGGGCTGAGCGGTTGCCGGATGAGAGAACAAACCGTATCCATTGAAACGTTTAATCCCACTGATGCCAAGCCAAGTAGAGCTCCAACCCCTCCATGCTGACACTTTTTCTGGCCGGCAAAACCCTGTCAAGGGTGGCGGCCTTCAGCAAAGAAACCTTCGCGATTCCACATGAAATGACGAAGAACCAATTCCACTTGGCAGCCGCAGTCGCTCATTTCACGCCCCGCGAAAAGAACCCGTACAGACTCGGCAGCACGTACAGCGTCAGCAGGGTACTGGAAACCAGTCCGCCCACCACCACCGTGGCCAGCGGGCGCTGGACTTCAGACCCCACTCCCGTCGCCAGCAGCATGGGAATCAGCCCCAGGGCGGCGATGGAGGCGGTCATCAGCACCGGCCGCAGGCGGGACAGCGCCCCGCGGAAGACCGCCTCGCGCAGCGGCTCGCCCGCCTCCAGGTTCTGGTTGATGGCGTTGACCATCACCACCCCGTTGAGCACCGCCACGCCAAACAGGGCGATGAAGCCGATGGAGCCCGGCACCGAGAGGTACTGTCTGGTGAGGTAGAGTGACACGATCCG
>JALVUB010000248.1 GCA_027023915.1 Sedimenticola sp. | reverse complement strand
GGCTGTCTCGTAGCCGGCATTCCGCAGCGCCTTCGCCAGTGGACTCATGGATCGGGCGGTGCGCGCCAGGCCGTGCAGCAGAATCACGCATTCCCCGCCGCCGGCCTGATCCCCGGCCACCGCTGGTGAAGTCTGCGCCATCCCCAGCAGGGAACAGAGCAAGTGGCCTGCCAGGAGGAGCGGCCACCTGCCCTGGATTATTGTCAGCGCGCCGACGGCCATTCCGGGGCGGTGGAGGCATCTCCTGCCGGGCCCGCCGGGCCGCCAGGGCCAGGAAGATCTGCGACCATCCGTGGATGAGCATCTCGATGCCGATGAGAACGCCGATCACATAGAGGCCGGACAATGGCCAATGGGAGAGTATCACCAGGCCCAGCAGGATGGAGACGATTCCGGCGAACAACAGCCAGCCCCACCCGTTCACCGGCTTCAGCCGCAAGGCCATGATGATGCGCACGATGCCCAGTGAGATGATCGAGGCGCCAAGCAGCATGGTGAGAGTGATGGAGGCGAAGGCGGGATTGTCCAGCGTCAGCCAGCCGGCCACGCCATAGAGAATGGCCAGGAAGAGGGGGCCGAACTTGCGGCGTCGGACGGCGTCCACCAGCTCGAAAGCGGCGCCGGCAAGCAGCAGGATTCCGAAAACCGTGGTTGCGGCCAGGGTCGCCACAAAGGGCGTGCCCAGAACAGTGATGCCAAGAAAGAGAAAGAGGATGCCCACGGCCAGAATCCAGCCCCAGTTTCTCCCCAGTTCTTCGATGGCTTGATGCGGAACCGCATCCCGGCTTGCGCTATCGGTTTCAGTCATGTTCTCGACTCCTTGGAAATGAAGATTCTCCAGTGTATTGCCGGCGGTTGCCGGCGTCTATCCGGATGGCGCCAGTGGCCCGCCGGGCGGGGTCAGAAGGTTCATGCGTCGGTTCGTGGGACTATCGAGGAATGGTTGTCCGTGGATCATTTGGCGGCAGCAGCGGCGTGCCGTTGAGCCAGCCGATGGCATCCACCAGCAGCAGGAAACCCAGGCCGATGAAAACTATCGCCAGTAGCCGCCTGCTCCAGTGGCGGATGAAACGGTCGAATGAACGGAACAGAGGTTGGGCGCGCGGCCCCATCAGCAGGTGGAGCAGGGGAAAGGCGAGCAATGGAAGGATGAACACCAGGTTGTAGTAGGCCAGCGCCGCCACGTTGAGCCCGGTGGACCACCCCTCCTTTAGAATCTGGGCGATGGCGGCAAAGTAGGGCAACGCCCCCCACAGGCCTGCGGCATTGAGCATGGCGGCGAGGCCAAAGGCCTGTAGCGGAGTCATGCCGCGCTTTCTCTTGTCCTTGGTTTCCGCGGCCCGTGACATGCCGCCGCGATTGCAGAGCTGGTTGCCGAGTAACATCAGCAACAGTCCCACCACCAGTTCCAGCACCACTTCTCCGAAATGGGGCTCCCGGTTCCACCAGGTGGAGAAATGGGCGGCCAGCGTGTCGAACAGGTAGTCCAGCCCGAACAGCAGAAGGAGTCCGAAAGGAAGGTAGGTAAACAGAATGCCGGCAATGAAGGCAAAAGCGCCGGCCAGGGGACGACGGCCACCGAGCAGCATGAGCATGGGCACCAGGGCCACGGGCACCACCGAAAGGCTGTCCACCAGTGCGATGGGTGTCAGTGTGGCGAGCAGTTCGAGCATGGCTCAATCAGGTTGAGAAAGGAAAGCAACCGGGTTTCCAGATAACCGTAGAAAGGGTTCCAGCGCAACCGTAGCATGTCGGAAGGGGAAATCTGGAGTAAACCGCGTTCGCCCCGCAATGCCAGGTCGCCCAGTTCCACGTGGTCTTCTTTGTTGGCGGGATGCCGGCCATAGAGGGGATCATCCGGCGGAAAGGGCAAGGCCAGATGGGAGAGCGAGTAGATGTCGTCCGGCCAGGCAATACCGAGGGGCCTGGACTCCAGCCTGTCGTTTCCGGGACGGCGGGTGCGGGCCACCACCTGCTGACTGGTATCGGAAACATTGGTCACCAGGGTCAGGGTAAAAGGCAAGGTCCTGTCCGTCAGCATGGTCTGCACGGCGGCACCGGGTTCCTTTCCAAGGATGGGCTGCATCCAGCGGAGGCGGTTGATGTCGAACAGAACCAGCTCGTGTCTGCCTGTGGGCAACCGGTCGAAAAGCGAGTCCACCAGAGCGGGCGCCTCCACCGTTGCGTCCACCACCGAGGAGAAGGCCAGGATGGGGGGAAACGCTTTCAACCGGCCGCTGCGGGCAAGCTCCCCCAGTTTTATCTGGATGTGCCGGGTAAGACGATAGACCTGGTCGCCCGCGTTCACCGCAAAGGAGTTGTATTTGTAAGGGTCATATTCCGGCAGGATGCTGCTCCATTCCAACTTTTCAAGTCCAAGCAGGCGGCCCAACCGCGCCTGCCAGACCGCCAGCGAGGCGACGGGGGTTACGCCGATGGCAGGCGACAGCAACACCAGGGCGGCGGGCTTGGGCATGCGCGGTCGGTCCAGCGCCTCCAGGGTGTAGTTCACCGCCAGGGCCGCTCCGTTGGAGTAGCCGATGATATAGAACGGTCTGCCTGGCGCTTTTCTGGCCAGGTAATTCATGGCCAGGCGTACCACGGCGGCCATGTCCCGCCAGGTGGCGCGGACCAGGCCGGAAGGCGCGGTGCCGTGGCCCGGCAGCCGCGGCCCCACCACCAGTGCTCCTTTTTGCCGCAGGCGCAGTCCGAGGCTGCGCAGGCTGTAGGGGGAGTCGGACATGCCGTGGAGCAGCAGCACGCCGGCCCGGGGTGCTCCGGCCGGTGCCAGGATGAAGGTGCGGTTCCAGTTGGTCTTCCAGCGCGCGGGGTCCGAGAGGCTGCCACGGGTGAAGCGGTTGATCTGGCGGCGCTCATCCGTTGGAACCTTGTCGTAGACCAGGTGGTCGAGCTGCCGGAACAGTCGCTCCTCCAGCGCCAGGTACTGCTCGAGGTTTTTCACCCCGGAGCGGGTGGTGAACTCCTGGTCGAGGTGGGCCCGGTGCCAGACGGAGAGGGCGGGGCGCCCCTCGAGGTAGAGGACGAAGAACACCAGCCCCACCACCAGGGCGCCCAGCGAGCTGTGGAAGGCCGCCACCGTGAGGCGGCGGAGCAGGCCGGGCAGGTGGGAGAGAAGCTTCACCGCTCGCAGTCGATGGCCGCCAGCAGACCGGTAAGCAGCGCGGTGGGGGTGGGCGGACAGCCGGGAATCTTCGCATCCACCGGCAGCACGTTTTCCACCGCGCCGCAAGAGGCGTAGGAGACGCCGAACTCGCCGCCGTCGCAGGCGCACTGGCCGCAGGCGACGAGGTATTTGGGCGCCGGGGTGGCCTCCCAGGTGCGCTTCAGCGCCGCCTCCATGTGGCGCGACACCGGGCCGGTGACCAGCAGCACGTCGGCGTGGCGCGGCGAGGCGACGAAGTGGACGCCGAAGCGGGCCAGGTCGTAGTAGGCGTTGTTGAGGGCGTGGATCTCCAGCTCGCAGGCGTTGCAGGAGCCGGCGTCCACCTCGCGGATCGCCAAGCTGCCGCCGAAGCGGCGGTCGATCACCCGCTTGATCTCGATGCCCAGCCGCTCCACCTCGGGATCGCGGCAGTCGGGCGGCGGCTCGGTGATGGTGCCGGTGCGGAAGATGCGGTCGAGAATGCGCAGCATCAGGATCTCCTGGAAACTGTTTGCCGTGGATATGGCTGTAGGTCGGACTTCAGTCCGACAAACTATGCCCGCGTCGGGCTGAAGCCCGACCTACCGGTGTGTTGAAGGGCCGGGCACGCCCACCGATTTTACAAATCGTGCCCCGAATAGGAGCCGTTCACCGACTTGTTGCAGACAGGGAAGTCGGGAACGATGTTGCCGAGCTGGATCCGCTCCAGCGCCGGCCAGGTGAACCAGCTCGGGTCGCGGGGGAAGAAGCGCGCCACCCGGCCGTCGGCGTCCAGCCGCAGGTAGGTGACGATCTCGCCCCGCCAGCCGTCCACCATGCCGATGCCCTCGCGCGGCCCCTCCGGCGGCGGCAGGGGGGCGCGCGCCTCGCCGCCGGGCAGGTGGGCCAGCAGCTCGTCCATCAGCCGCAGGGACTCGGTGATTTCTTCCATGCGCACCTGCAGGCGCGCCATCACGTCACCCTCCTGGCGCACCACGGGCCGCACCTCCAGCCGGTCGTAGGGCGGGTAGGGGCTGTGGTGGCGCAGGTCGCAGGCCTGGCCGGAGGCCTTGCCGACATAGCCGGTGGCGCCCAGCTCGCGCGCGCTCTCCGGGGTGAGCCGGCCGGTGCCCAGCAGCCGGTCCTCCAGGGAGGGATGATCGGTGAGAATGTCGTAGAGGGGCGCCAGTTCCTTGCGCAGCGCTTCGTTGTCGGCGCGCAGCGCCTCTATGGCGGCGCGGTCGAGGTCCGCCGCTACGCCGCCGGGAACCACGCGATCCATCATCATGCGGTGGCCGAAGAAGCGGGCGCTGGCGCGCGACCAGAGTTCGCGCAGGCGGTGGAACTGGTGCAGGGCGAAGGCGAACCCCACGTCGTTGCAGACGGCGCCGATGTCGCCAAGGTGGTTGGCCACCCGCTCGCGCTCGCACATGAGGGCGCGCAGGAAGAGGGCGCGCTCCGGCGGCTCGCAGCCCAGGGCCCGTTCCAGCGCCTGGCAGGCGGCCCAGGCGTGGGCCACGGTGGAGTCGCCGGAGACCCGCCCGGCCAGCCGCGCCAGCCCCTCGGGATCGCGCCCCACGGCGATCTTCTCGATCCCCTTGTGGACATAGCCCAGGTGTTGTTCCAGCCGCAGCACCCGCTCGCCCACGGCGCTGAAGCGGAAGTGGCCCGGCTCGATGATGCCGGCATGGACCGGCCCCACGGGGATCTCGTAGACGCCGCTGCCCAGTACCTTCTCGAAGGGATACTC
>JALVUB010000247.1 GCA_027023915.1 Sedimenticola sp. | reverse complement strand
TGATAGGTGACCAGTACCTGGACATCGTGACCGGGCAGCTGGTGAGTACGCCCCCGCAGCCGGCCCACGGAGTCATCGGTGGCGAGAAGATTGTGGGCCGCCACGCCACCCACCGCCAGAACCACCCGGGGCGACACCAGCGTCAGCTGCCGCTGGAGAAAGGGCGCGCAGGCGGTCGCCTCTTCCACCGTGGGATTGCGGTTGCCCGGCGGCCTGCATTTGAGAATGTTGGCGATGTAAACCTGATCCCGCCGCAGGCCGATGGCCGCAAGCATGTTGTCGAGCAGCTTGCCGGCTCGGCCCACGAAAGGCTCTCCCTGGCGGTCCTCCTCCGCGCCGGGCGCCTCGCCGATCACCATCAGTTCCGCCTGCCGGTTTCCCACACCTGGAACCACCTTGCACCGGCCCTGGTGGAGAGGACAGGCGCGACAACCGGCAATGGCCGTCATCAGAGCGTCCCAGTCTTGTGGTTGTGGAGTGAGCGTGGAGACCGGGGTGGATGCCGCCTCTCCCGCCGGCTCGGCAGGCTCCCCATGCCGCAGCCGGTAGATGGGAATGCCCATGGCGCCCAGACAGGCGCGCCGCAACAGATCACGCGATATGGGTTGCGCCTCAGACATCGCCGCGCTGGGGATGCTCCCTTTCCAGGGGTGTCATCAAACGGTTGGCCGCATTGATATAGGCCTTGGCCGAGGCGATGACGATGTCGGTATCCGCCCCCTGCCCGTTGACGATGGCACCGTCCTTCTCCAGCCGAACGGTAACCTCCCCCTGGGAATCAGTACCACTGGTGATGTTGTTCACCGAATAGAGGGTCAGCTTGGCGCCTGTTTTCACCAGGGTTTCTATGGCCTGAAAAGCGGCATCCACCGGCCCGGCGCCAGCGCTCGAAACACCTTTCTCCTCGCCGTCGATGGCCAGCACCACGTCGGCCGTGGGTTTTTCACCGGTTTCGCTGCACACCTTCATGCTCACCAGCTTGATGCGCGGCTCATAATTGGCATGCACCGTCTCGGAAACCAGCGCCTGAAGATCCTCGTCGAAAATCTCGTGTTTTTTGTCCGCCAGCTCCTTGAAACGGGCGAAGGCCTCATTCAGCTTCTCTTCCGACTCGAACTCGATTCCCAGCTCGTGCAGACGGGTGCGGAATGCATTGCGCCCCGAGTGCTTGCCCAACACCATGCGGTTGGCCGTCCAGCCCACGTCCTGGGCGCGCATGATCTCGTAGGTCTCGCGGTGCTTGAGCACGCCATCCTGATGGATGCCCGATTCGTGGGCAAAGGCGTTGGCGCCGACGATGGCCTTGTTGGGCTGCACCGGAAAACCGGTGATGCTGGAGACCAGCTTGGAACAGGCGACGATCTGAGTGGTGTCCAGATCGGTGTCGCAGGAGAACACGTCCTGGCGGGTTCGCACCGCCATCACCACCTCTTCCAGGGAGGCATTGCCGGCACGCTCGCCCAGGCCATTGATGGTGCACTCCACCTGACGGGCACCGTTGAGCACCGCCGACAGGGAATTTGCCACCGCCAGCCCCAGGTCGTTGTGACAGTGGACGGAAAACACGGCCTTGTCGGCATTGGGCACCCTTTCAATGAGAGTACGGATGGTCTCGCCAAACTGATGCGGCAGGTTGTAACCCACGGTATCGGGAATGTTGATGGTGGTGGCCCCGGCAGCGATGGCCGCCTCCACGATGCGGCAGAGAAAATCCATCTCCGAACGGCCTGCGTCCTCGGCTGAAAACTCCACATCATCGGTATAGTTACGGGCCCGTTTCACCGCCCACACCGCCTGCTCCACCACCTGGTCCGGGCTCATGCGCAATTTCTGCTCCATGTGGATGGGCGAGGTTGCGATGAAGGTGTGGATGCGGGCGGATCTGGCCGGTTTCAGGGCCTCGCCGGCGCGGTCGATATCCTTCTCCAGCGCCCGCGCCAATCCGCACACCGTGGAATCGCGCACCGTTTCGGCCACCGACTTCACCGCCTCGAAATCTCCGGGACTGGCAATGGGAAAGCCCGCTTCGATAACATCCACCCGCATCTGCTCCAGCTTCCTGGCGATGCGCAACTTCTCCTCGCGGGTCATGGAGGCCCCAGGGCTCTGCTCGCCGTCGCGCAAGGTGGTGTCAAAGATAATCAACTTGTCACTGCTCATGGTTTCTCACTCCGCCCCGCCTGTAACAGGGCCGGTATTTTGTTGTGGATCGGGTTGTTGCGTGGATGTTGCCCTCGCCAGGGCAGGAGATATGCCGTCGCCCCTCAGGGCAGCAGCGGGCCGAACGGCAACAGGCGCCCGTCCCGACGGGCGGGGATGGGATTGGCAAGGAAAGGAAGGATTGTCCACATCTTTCAGGACACTCGGCCTTTTGATTTGGAGTGACTATAACGCAGTCATTCCCGACTGCCAACCGACTTTCCAGCGGAACGAAGGATGAGCACCAGCCCTGAAAGCGCATAGAGAGTAAACAGGCTGAACAGGATCAGCGGCGGTTGCAACAGAACGATGGCAAAGCCCAGGGCGATGGCCACCACAACGAAGAAGGGCACCTTGCCCTTGAAATCAATGTGCTTGAAGCTGTGGTAACGGACATTGCTAACCATCAGCAATCCACACCCTCCGGTAATCAAGCCGGCCAGAACGGCGAGCTTGTCACCCGCAATGCCGTTGTCCACCCCCAGCCAGATGCCGGCGGCCACTATGGCGGCGGCGGAAGGGCTGGGCAACCCCTGAAAATAGTTGCTGTCTGCCACCTCGAGCTGGGAATTGAAGCGGGCCAGCCTGAGTGCCGCGCCCGCGGTATAGACAAAGGCCGCCAGCCACCCCGCCTTGCCCAGTGAATGGAGCGCCCACTCGTAGGCCACCAGGGCTGGCGCCAAACCGAAAGCAACCATGTCGGAAAGGCTGTCGTACTCGGCGCCGAAAGCCGTCTGGGTATGGGTGAGACGGGCCACGCGACCATCCATGCCATCGAACAACATGGCGATGAAGATGGCCACCGCTCCTTTTTCGAACTGACCGTTTATGGCCGCCAACACCGCGTAAAAACCCGAAAAGAGCGCTGCGGTGGTGAACAGATTGGGCAACAGGTAGATTCCCCGTCCCCGGTGCCTGACATCCTCGGCGTGCGTTTCCCCGCCCTGCTCTTCCACTTGCCCGTTCATGAAGACAAGTATAACCCAACCCCTGACCCAGCCGGGAAAGCCTGGGGCGGCATGCTCTGAACAAAGCCGGGGATGGCTTTTATCAGGGCTTCCTTAGATAGTAGACTTCCCGACAATCCAAGCACATCCCACCGCCATGGCGACGGCGCGCGCGCCAGCGGCGGACAACAGGGCTCCCTCCACCAGCCATGAAACGTCTGCTCGACTACTTTTCAAGCCATCCGCTGGTAGGGCTCGGCATCGTGCTGCTGCTCTCCCTGCTCCTCGGCAGCCGCATGGCCGGTCTGAAGGTGCGCATCTCAGCCGAGGAGATGCTGGTCCAGCAGGACGAGGAGCACCGTTACTACGACCAGATCCGACAGCAGTTTGGTGACGAACAGGTGGTTCTTGTTTACATGGAAGGTGATCGACTGCTGGCGCCGCGCAAACTCAAGACACTGAAGAATGTCATCGAGCGGATCGAAAAGCTCCCTTTCGTGGACCGGGTGGAAAGCCTCTTCACCGTTCCCTGGGTGAAGACGGTGGACGGTTATCTGGACAAGAAGCCCTACCTGGACAAGCTGCCGAAAACCCCCGACGAGGAAGAAAAGATCCTGGCCGAGGCGCGTGGCAACCCTTTCCTGCGCAATGTCCTGGTCTCTCCGGACCGCAATGTGATGGCGGTGGCGGTGATCCTGGCGCCCGACGCCAACCGCGGCAAATGGAACGACGAAACCATGAGCCGCGAACTGGACAAGGCAACGGCCGGTCTCGAAAAGATCTACGGCAAGGTCTTCACCATCGGCTTTCCCGAGGTGCGCAGCGAAATCGTGCAGCGGATACGCAGCGAGCAGAGCCGACTCTTCCCCCTGGCCGTGGGCGCCCTGCTCATCGCCCTCTTTCTGCTGCTGCGCCAGCTCATCGACATTCTGCTGCCTCTGTTGAGCGCCGGCTTCAGCATTCTCTGGACACTGGGCTTCATGGCGGTCACCGGCATCCCGCTCAACGTGGTCACCTCCATCATTCCCATCCTGCTGGTGATCGTCGGCTCCACGGAAGACATCCATCTGCTCTCGGAGTTCCGTCAGGGTCAACGCCAGGGGCTGGACAGCAGGCAGGCGCTCAAGCACATGGCCCGCCGCATGGGCACCATCGTGCTGCTCACCTTCCTCACCACCTACCTGGGGTTCCTTTCGGTGGGACTGAGCCGCATCCAGGTGCTGTGGCAGTTTGGCGTGGTGGCCTCCACCGGCCTGCTGTTCAACTTCCTGGCCACCATCATACTCATCCCCTCGGTGCTCTCCCTGGCGGGAAAATGGCAGCTCGACGGCAAGGCCAGGATCTACGGTGAAAAGAGTCAGCATCTGGCACGCCGCTACTGGGAGCTGCTGCGCCGGCACCGGAGGTCGATCATTCTTTTTTTCGTGGCGGTCACCCTGGTCTCCCTGGCAGGCATTCCCCGCATTCATGTGAACCACAACGCCATTGACAGCCTGGGCAACCGGTCGGAGGTGCGTGCCCACATAGATGAGGTCAACAGGAACCTGGCGGGCCTTGAGACCTTTTCCATCATTGTCGATTCGGGAATCGAGGACACCTCCCTCAAGGTCCGTTACCTGGAGGAGTTGCAAAAGATCCAGGCTTTCATCCGCGGAAAGGGCTGGTCACGTTCCACCACCTCTTTTGCCGACTACCTGGCCCTGCTCAACAGCGCCTTCCAGGAACTGGACAAGCCCGTGCTGCCGGAATCGG
>JALVUB010000246.1 GCA_027023915.1 Sedimenticola sp. | reverse complement strand
GAAGATCAAGAAGCCCCTGGCCGAAGAGCAGCTCTTCGGCCAGGGGCTTCTTGATCTTCTCCTGGATCAGCCGCGCCATGGGACGGGCGCCCATCCTGGGATCGTAGCCCCGCTCCGCCAGCCACAGCCGCACCCCTTCGTCCACGCTGAAGGTGACCGACTTCTCCGCCAGCTGCCCCTCCAGCTCGAAAAGGAACTTGTCCACCACCTTGCGCACGTGCTCCAGCTCCAGGGGCCGGAACTGGACGATGGCGTCCAGTCGGTTGCGGAACTCGGGCGTGAACATGCGGTTGATCGCCTCGCGGCCGTCGCTGCTGTGGTCCTGGCTGGTGAAGCCGATGGAGCGGCGGCTCATCTCGGCGGCGCCGGCGTTGGTGGTCATGACGATGATGACGTTGCGGAAGTCGGCCTTGCGCCCGTTGTTGTCGGTGAGGGTGCCGTGATCCATCACCTGCAGCAGCAGGTTGAAGACATCGGGATGGGCCTTCTCGATCTCGTCCAGCAGCAGCACCGAGTGGGGGTGCTTGTTGATCTCCTCGGTGAGCAAGCCGCCCTGGTCGAAGCCGACGTAGCCGGGCGGCGCGCCAATGAGACGCGACACCGCGTGGCGCTCCATGTACTCGGACATGTCGAAGCGGATCAGCTCAAGCCCCAGGATGCGGGCGAGCTGGCGGGTCACCTCGGTCTTGCCCACCCCGGTGGGGCCGGCGAAGAGGAAGGAGCCCACCGGCTTGTTTTCGTCGGTGAGGCCGGAGCGGTTCATGCGGATGGCGGTGGCCAGGGCGTCGATGGCCTCATCCTGGCCGTAGATCACCATGCGCAGGTCGCGGTCGAGGTTTCGCAGCGCCTCCACGTCGGAGGTGGAGACCTTGCGCTCGGGAATGCGCGCCATGCGCGCCACCACCGCTTCCACCTGTTCCACGTCAACCTCGGTGACGCGCGATTCCTCCGGCTGCAAGCGGGTGGCGGCGCCCGCCTCGTCGATGACGTCGATGGCCTTGTCCGGCAGGTGGCGGTCGTTGATGTACTTGGCCGAGAGTTCGGCGGCGGCCTGGAGCGCTTCATCCGTATAGCGCACGCTGTGGTGTTCCTCGAAACGCTCGCGCAGCCCCTTGAGGATCTCCACCGTCTCCGCCACCGAGGGCTCCACGATATCAATCTTCTGGAAACGCCTGGTCAGGGCATGGTCTTTCTCAAAAATGCCGCGAAACTCCTGGTAGGTGGTGGAGCCGATGCAGCGCAGCTCGCCCGCCGCCAGCATGGGCTTGATGAGGTTGGAGGCGTCCATGGTGCCGCCCGAGGCGGCGCCGGCACCGATGATGGTGTGGATCTCGTCGATGAAGAGGATGCTGTCGGGGATCTTCTTCAGCTCGCGCAGCACCGCCTTGAGGCGCTTTTCGAATTCACCCCGGTACTTGGTGCCGGCCACCAGGCCGCCCAGGTCGAGGGCAAAGATGGTGGCGTCCTTGAGCACCTCGGGGATCTCGCCCTCGACGATCTTGCGCGCCAGCCCCTCGGCAATGGCGGTCTTGCCGACGCCGGCCTCGCCCACCAGGAGGGGGTTGTTCTTGCGGCGCCGGCAGAGGATCTGCACCGCCCGTTGCACCTCGGCCTCGCGGCCGATGAGGGGATCGATGCGGCCCTGGCGGGCCAGTTCGTTGAGGTTGGTGGTCCAGGATTCGAGGGCAGAGCTTTTCTGCTCGCTTTCCTGCGTCGTTTCCTCACCAGGACGTGGCGTCTCCTCCCCACCACCATCCTGATCGTCCTTGACCTTGGAGACACCGTGGGAGATGTAGTTGACCACGTCCAGCCGGGTGATCCCCTGCTGGTTGAGAAAATAGACCGCCTGGGAGTCCTTCTCGCTGAAGAGCGCCACCAGCACGTTGGCGCCGGTCACCTCCTTCTTGCCCGAGGCCTGAACATGAAACACCGCGCGCTGGAGCACCCGCTGGAAGCCGAGGGTGGGCTGGGCCTCGCGCTCCTCGCCCTCGGGCAGCACCGGGCAGGTCTCCTCGATGAAGTTGTTGATCTGCTCGGCCAGCGCTTCGATATCGGCGCCGCACGCCTTGAGCACGTCCACCGCGGAGGGGTTGCCCAGCAGCGCCAGCAGCAGGTGTTCGATGGTGATGAACTCCTGACGCTTGCGCGTGGCCTTGATGAAGGCCTGGTTGAGCACGTATTCCAGTTCCTGGCTGAGCATTTCTGGTTTCTCGGGTTCTCTTCGGTCGTCGGGCTGAAGCCCGACCTACCCTCCTCGTCTTTTCAGTGTAGGTCGGCCTTCAGCCCAACACCCATGACCTTCCTCAAGCCTCCTCCATGGTGCACAACAGCGGGTGCTGGTTGGCGCGGGCATAATCGTTCACCTGCGCCACCTTGGTCTCGGCAATGTCGCGGGTGAAGACCCCGCACACCCCCACGCCGCGGGTGTGCACGTGGAGCATGATCTGTGTCGCCTTCTCCTCGCTCATGTGGAAGTAGGTCCGCAACACCTCCACCACGAAATCCATGGGGGTGTAGTCGTCGTTCAGCAGCAGCACCTTGTACAAGGGCGGCTTCTTGAGCTTGGGACGGCTCTCCTGGGTGATAAGTTCCCCGTTGTCGTGATCCTTGAAGTGGTTGCTCATGATCTTGCTTACCCTACCCACGCCCTGGCATTGCGGAACAGCCGCATCCAAGGCCCGTCCTCGCCCCACTCGTCGGGGTGCCAGGAGTTCTGCACCGTGCGCACCACGCGCTCCGGGTGGGGCATCATGATGGTGACCCGGCCATCATCGCTGGTCAGGCCGGTGATCCCCCGGGGGGATCCGTTGGGATTGGCCGGATAGCGTTCGGCCACCTCGCCACTGTTTTCAATGTAGCGCAGCGCCACCCCTTTTGCCAGATCCGCCGCCGGGTCGCGGTACTCCGCCCTGCCCTCGCCGTGGGCCACGGCGATGGGCAGGCGCGAGCCCTCCATGCCGGCGAGGAGGATGGAGGGGCTGGGGGTCACCTCCACCCGCACGAAACGGGCCTCGAACTGCTCCGAGCGGTTGCGCACGAAGTGGGGCCAGTGGTCCGCGCCGGGGATCAGTTCCTTGAGGTTGGAGAGCATCTGGCAGCCGTTGCACACCCCCAGGGCGAAGGTGTCGTCGCGCTCGAAGAAGGCCTGGAACTGATCCCGCGCGCGGGAATGGAACAGGATCGACTTGGCCCACCCCTCGCCGGCCCCCAGCACGTCGCCATAGCTGAAGCCGCCGCAGGCCACCAGGCCGCGGAAGCGGTCCAGGGTCACCTCGCCGGAGAGCAGGTCCGACATGTGCACATCCACGCACTCGAAGCCGGCGCGGTGGAAGGCCCAGGCCATCTCCTGCTGACCGTTGACCCCCTCCTCGCGGAGGATGGCCAGGGGCGGCCGGTGGCGCTCGATGAAGGGGGCCGCCGGATCCTCCTCCGGGTCGAAGGTGAGATGGACCGAGAGGCCGGGATCGGGCCGGTCGATGCGCTCGAAGGCCTCGCGGGCGCAGTCGGGGTTGTCGCGCAGGGACTGCATCTGGAAGCTGGTCTCCGACCAGATCTTCTGCAGTTCGCCCCTTTCGCGCTCCAGGAGCGGCTCGCCGGCGCGGGTGATGCGGATCCGGTCGTCCTCGCGGGTGGTGCCGAGGAGGAAGCTGCATTCACCCAGCCCGGCGTCCTCCAGCGCCTTGAGCACGTCGTCGCTGTCGGCATGGCGCACCTGGAGCACCACCCCCAGCTCCTCGCTGAAGAGCGCCGCCAGGGGGTCGTCGCCCAGGGCGGCGATCTCCACCTCCAGGCCGCAGCGGCCGGCAAAGGCCATCTCCAGCAGGGTGACGATGAGGCCGCCGTCGGAACGGTCGTGGAAGGCCAGCAGCAGGCCGTCGCGATTGAGCGCCTGCACCGTTTCGAAGCAGGTTTTCAGGCGCGCCGGGCGGTCCAGGTCGGGCACCCGGTCACCCAACTGGTCGTACACCTGGGCCAGGGCCGAGCCGCCCAGCCGGTTGCGCCCCTCGCCCAGGTCCACCAGCAGCAGGTCGGTGTCCCCAAGGTCGGTGCGCAGTTGCGGCGTGAGGGTGCGGCGCGCGTCCTCCACCGGGGCGAAGGCGCTGATGATGAGGGAGAGGGGCGCGGCCATCTCGCGCCGGTGGCCCTCCAGCTCCCACACCGTCTTCATGGACATGGAGTCCTTGCCCACCGGGATGGCGATGCCCAGGGCCGGGCAGAGTTCCATCCCCACCGCCTTCACCGTGTCGTAGAGGCGGGCGTCCTCGCCGGGGTGGCCGGCGGCGGCCATCCAGTTGGCCGAGAGCTTCACCCGCCCCAATTCCCCGATGGGCGCGGCCATGAGGTTGGTGATGGCCTCGCCGATGGCCATGCGCCCCGAGGCGGGGGCGTCCACCAGCGCCAGGGGGGTGCGCTCGCCCATGGCCATGGCCTCGCCGGCGTAGCCCTGGTAGTCGGCCAGGGTCACCGCCACGTCGGCCACCGGCACCTGCCAGGGCCCCACCATCTGGTCGCGCGCCACCAGGCCGGTGATGGAGCGGTCGCCGATGGTGATGAGAAAGGTCTTGTCGGCCACGGTGGGCAGGCGCAGCACCCGCTCCAGGGCCTGGCCGATGTCGATGCCCTGGAGCCGCAGGGGCTCCCTTGGAGGCTCCAGCCGGCTCACTTCGCGCACCATCTTCGGCGGCTTGCCGAAGAGCAGCCCCATGGGCATGTCGATGGGGTTGTTCTCGAACAGGCCGTCGCCGAGCAGCAGCCACTCCTCGTCCACCGCCTCGCCCACCACGGCGAAGGGGCAGCGCTCGCGCTCGCAGATGGCCTGGAACTGTTCCAGCCGGTCGGCGTCGATGGCCAGCACGTAGCGCTCCTGGGCCTCGTTGCACCAGATCTCCATGGGGGTCATGCCGGGAT